>NZ_JAMYLA010000094.1:0-12139 GCF_040317725.1 Mesorhizobium sp. M1396
GATCACCGACAAGGACGGCGACAGCCAGTCGGCCTCGGTCGACATCGGCAAGAACCTGAGCTTCCTCGATGATGGCCCTTCGATCTCGACTTCGGCAACGGTGCAGCCGGTGCTGACGGTCGACGAGACGGATCTGACCACCAATGCGACGGCCAACTTCGCCGCCAACTTCACCTCGGCGTTCGGCGCCGATGGTGCCGGCACGCTGGTCTATGGCTTGAGCGTGGTGGCAGGTGCGTCGGGTCTGGTCGACACGGCGAGTGGCCAGGCAGTGAACCTGGTTCTCAACGGCAACGTCGTCGAGGGCCGCACGGCCGGCAGCAATGCGCTGGTGTTCACGCTGACCGTCAACCCGGCGAATGGCGATGTGACGCTGGACCAGATCCGGGCGGTCGTCCATCCGACGACGGACCCGAACGAGCCGACGAGCCTGAGCGCCGACAATCTGATCAAGGTGACGGCGACGATCACCGACAAGGACGGCGACAGCCAGTCGGCCTCGGTCGACATCGGCAAGAACCTGAGCTTCCTCGATGATGGCCCTTCGATCACGGCGGTTGCTGCTTCGGCGGTGAAGGTCGCGCTCGACGAGACGGCGACCTCGAGCGGTGTTGCCACGATCAACACGGGCGCAATCGTGAAGGGCGACGATCCCGATGTAGCGGGCTCGGGCTATATCTCGACAGCGACCAGCCTAGGAGCTCTCGTGACCGTAAGCGCGCTGTTTGGCGCGGATGGTCCCGCGGCTTCGGCGAGCACGGTCTATGCACTGACGGTGACGAACGCCAACTCGGGCCTGACGCTGACGGACGGCTCGGCGATCAGCCTGCAACTGGTCGGCAGCGCGGTTGTCGGTGTTGTGTCCGGCGGCACCTTCAATGGCCAGGCGGCGTTTGCAATCTCGATCAATGCCGTAACAGGCGCGGTTACGGTCGAGCAGTATCTGTCGCTGGATCATCCGGCCGAAGCGACGGTCGGCAACGGCTTTAACAGTTACGATGAGACGCTGACGCTTGCCAGCGGCAGCCTCGGCGTGACCGTCGCGGTCAAGGACGGCGACAACGACACAGCGACCAGCAACACGGCCGATGTGTCGAACCAGATCACCTTCGACGACGACGGCCCGGTGGTTCTCGACAAGACGGATCTCTATTTCGCCAACAGCGGGACCGTCAGCGGCACCGGTGTGTTCGACTACTCTATCGGTGCTGACGGACATACGACGTACAGCAGCCTCAATTCTGACTTTGCCGCCATCACATTGGCCGGCACCGTGGCCGGAAACGCGATCACGACGCCGACCGTAGCCTGGGCTTCTGAAACGTCGACTCAGGCTGTCTTCAACCTCAGCTTCAGCTATCTCACGGGTGGGGTGTCTACCCATGAAACCGGCACCCTCACTTTCGACAAGGTGGCGGGAACCTACACCGTGGACCTGGCCGACCCGATCTCCGCGGTAACGATCAGTACAGTGAGCAATTCGTCTTCTATCGTCGGCTACCAGCCGGGATCCTCGACGGTTGACAACAGCCAGCCAGATGTGGCGGTAGCCCAGGTCAATACAAACCTGTTCATCCAGTTTACCGGCTATGCGGAACCGGGCAATGGCACCGATGCCAACAACCTGCAATCGGGTTCGATTGACGGCAGCACGCTTACTTATGTGAACGGAGAACTGCTCACCCAGGATTCGGCATTCGTGTCCATCTCCGGCACGGCAAACGGCGTTGCCGGCGATACAATGGGCAAGGGTGAAGTCATGGATATGGACTTCTTCACCACGAACCCGACAGGATTTACGGGCCAGACACCCGATGCCCAGATCGGTTCGATGTTCCTGAAGTTTGATGGCATCGGGAACTCCGAAGACTTCATCGTCATCTTGAAACTCTACGACACGGTTGCCAACACCTATACAACCAAGGCAATGTATGTCGAGAACGGCGACATCTTCAGGGGCGCGGGCCCTGGTCCGGGCATCTATTCCGGTGTAACGCTCGACAACAATGACGGCCTGTTGATCATCGAATCGAACGACTACAATGCGGCTGGTCAGCACTTCGTGCTGGTGGGCGCACAGATCACTCCGACCGATGAAGGCATCACCGGCACAGCCATCAATCTCAACGGTGCTATCGGCGCCGGGGGGGCGAGCACCGGGACACAAAGCCTGAGCTCCGATACCAATGATCTTGGGTTCAAGATCTCCGATATCGGTCTGGTCAGCACCACGACGACGGCCCAAAATGCCGATCTGACCTTCAACGTCACCGTGAAAGACGCGGACGGCGATACGTCACCGGCACAGCAGCTGGACGTTCACGTTGTCAACGGTGTTACCTATACTGGCACGGCGGATGCCGAGACCATGCAGGGTACGGCCAATGGCGACACGCTGAACGGCGATGGCGGCAACGATATCCTGCAAGGGTTTGCCGGAGCCGATACCCTGAACGGTGGCGACGGCAATGACCTTCTCATCGGAGGCCTCGGCCAGGACACCATGACCGGCGGAGCGGGAGCCGACACGTTCAAGCTCGACGGCCTGGACATCAAGGACCTCATTGTCGACTACAGCGGTATCGGTGGGCAGGGCGACAAGATCGACCTGACGGCGTTGTTCGACACAGCACCGGGAGGAGCCAATATCGGCAACTTCGTCAACTACGATGCAGGCACTGGCACACTCAGTGTCGATACCAGCGGATCGGGAGGCAGCTTCGTCGAAGTAGCCCAGCTCGTGAACCACCCCGTAGCCAACACGATCACGCTGCTCTACGACGACGGCGTAACCCAGCATACGACGACGGCAAACCTGGTTTAACGCCATGGCGCACGACCACGCGACTATGTTATACATCGCTAATATCGAGGGGAGCTCAACATGAAACGTTCTGCAAGACTGCTGGTTTCCGCTGCGACGCTGTTGCTGGCAGTCGGGTCGACGGGTTATGCCGCCGACATCATCGAAGGTCCGACGGGCGACTATTGCCGTACCGTCGGCACGTCCAACCTGGTGCTGAACGACAACATCGTCGATCTCAGGGTGCAGGTGGTGAAGCTGATGGACGAGTCGGTCGCGGCCGCCAACAGCTCGGAATGGATCAACTCGTCCCGGCCCGTCTTCGTCTGGGCGTCGGAGGCCAAGGTCGCTTGCGGCATGGCTTACGGCTACCTGAAGACGAACTACAAGGACGAAGACACGCTCAACAAATGCGAGTGTTTTCACGATCGCATGGTCGAGTACATGCACTGACCGGATAGGCGAAGCCACGCCTGTTGGCCATCATGACGGCCGACGGATCATTCCTGTGCGCGATCGCCGGTGCGGTCGCGTTGATCGGGTTTGGGCAGGCTGTCACGCCGGCCCGCGCCAACTGGCTGGAACGACCTTGCGTGGAACAGTCCTCGAATCCGGTGCGACCGGTGCACTGTGACGCGGCCACGCAGTGGACCCGGCAGTCATTCAAGGCGTTTGCCAGCTGCCAGGCATCGATCTATGGCCTGGAGCCGCTGCTGGCGCATGCCGTGATGGAAATCGAGAGCGGGTTCGATCCCGACGTGCACGGCGCCGAGGGCGAAGTCGGCCTGATGCAGGTCATGCCGGCGACCGCCAGGATGCTCGGCTTTCGAGGCTCCCTGGACGATCTGAGCGCACCGGCGACCAACATCGCGCTGGGGGTCGAATATCTCGCGCAGGCCAACAGGCTGGCCGCGGGCGATCTGTGCACCACCGTCATGAAGTATCGCGCCGGCCACAATGAAAGCCGGTTCTCGGCACTTTCGGTGCGCTATTGCGAGCGTGCGCGGGCAATCCTGGCAAGGGAAGGGATTGAAGTGACCGGCCCGTTGCCGGTGGCATCCTTCGGCTTTTCCGCATTTTCGCCAGCGGGAGAGGGCGTAGCTCCAGCCCAGGGAAAAGGCGTGTGCGTGCGCCGTGTGTTCGTGCCCGGACCACGATACATGAAATGTGCCTGGTATCGGAGTGCCGGGCAGGCGCGACAGATCAAGGCGCTCAGAGCCAGGCTTTTCCACGGCTAAAAGAAATGCAGACGGCACGGCAAGTCCGCCGTAACATGACTTGAAGGCCAGACCGGGAAGCCGGCGGCGAATAGGGGTGGAGCATTCATGGAAGCTGGCCGACAGGTCCACTGTCCGCGGACATGGGCAATCGCCCTTGCGCTCGCTATCATGGTGTCGGGCTGCCAATCGAAAGACGGCGTTTCCGAAGCGCTCGATCCGGCGACGGTCACCGCACCTGCCGGGCAGAATGGCGCCGCTGTTGCCGGTCCAGTCCCGGCGACCCAGTCGCTGGGCACCGGCCCGACGAAGATCACCATGTTGCTGCCGCTGTCCGCCGCCGGAACGGCAGGGGAGAACGGCAGGAAGATGCTCGATGCCACCAAACTGGCGATGACGGATATCGGCAATGGATTGCTTACGCTGACGGTAGAGGACACCAAAGGCGACAGCACACTGGCCAGCAAACTGGCGATAACGGCCATAACGACGGGGTCGAAGGCCGTCATCGGCCCGACCGAACTGCCGGCGGCCCAGCATATTGCCACGCTGTCGGGATCGACGCGGCCACCGGTGCTGGCACTTGCCGATAATTTCGCCGGCGGCGCCGGGGTTTATGCCGTGCTGCTTGGCGAGGCGGACAGCGCCGCGGCGGGCGCCGCGGGACTGGCGGCGAAAGGCAGCAAGAAGTTCGTACTGCTTGTCGCAGCAGGCCCAAACGCCGGCGCCGTGGAAAAGCGGGTCGCGAACAGCCTCAGCATCTACGGCGCGACGCTGGCGGTCACCGTCCCGTATTCGGCTGGCGACAGTGGCGCGAAAGCGGTCGACGATATGGGCTCACTGGTGGAAGCCCCCGACGCCGTCATCGTCGCCAGCGGCGATGGCAGTCCGTCAGCCATCCTTGCCGCCCTCAAATCAAAGGGCATTCCGGGGAAGAAAATCTCCGTCGTCGGAACCAACCGTTGGCTGGACCATCCCATGGATCCGCTTTTCGAGGGGGCCTATATCGCCACGCTCGATCCGCGCGAAACCGGGCCGATCGCCGACCGCTTCAGGACGACATACAACTACCCGGCCGACGTCAACGTGGCCTACGCCTATGATATGGTTGCCCTGACCGCGGGGATTGCCAGTGCGGTCGGGCCTGAAGGCTTCAGCAAGAAAATTCTCGAAAATCCAAACGGGTTTCGTGGATCGACCGGCCTGTTCCGGTTTAGGGCCGACGGATCCAGCGAACGATCGATGCCGTTCTATCGGATTGAAAAAGGTGCTCTCAAGCTGGTTGCCAAATCGACGTCGGGTTTCTGATCGGCGAGAAGCCTTGAGAACCTGTTCGCGCTGATGGGCAGGCTGGGCCGCAGCCGCCAGGCGATCGGGCTCGGAAGCCTGCTGCTTCTGGCCGGGATCCTGCTGATCGGCCTGGCCGGGGCTTTGCTTTCGGTCGATCGGCCTGTCCTTACCCCTTCGCAGGATGGTGACGACACACGGCCAATCCGACCGGCTGCGGCCATTATCGACGCACAACGCCGAGGGCCGGCGCGCAAGGTTGCTCAAGACCTGATCGCTCCGCCACGGCTCGATCCCGCGGTGATCGAACGGGTCGAGCCCCGTCCGCCACTCAGCGAGCTCGGTCTCGCCGTGCCCCCGAAAACCCCTATGCCGGGGGACTGGCGAGAGGTCTTGCTCTACCGCCCGATTGCGACATCGTCGGTGGTTTTCGAATCCATGGGCCGGAAGGTGATCATCAGCGGGGCGCAAGGCATCGACCCCGACAGGTTCTGCTCGTTTCACGAGGTCACCTGGCCCTGCGGCCAGCGCGCACGCGCCGCTTTCAATGCCTGGCTGAGGGGACGCGCGCTGAAATGTTTCGTGCCGCCGGACGTCGAGCGTTTTTCCATCGCCGCGCCGTGCAGGCTGGGCAAGCAGGATGTCGGCGCCTGGCTTGTCTCCAATGGCTGGGCCACGGCGCTGCCGAGCGGCATCTACGGCAAGGCGGAGGCCACAGCCAGAAACGCGCAGATGGGCATATTCGGTTCGGCACAATAGCCGGCCATTCAACCCTGATATTTTGTTTGTTAACCGTCACGGGTGCAGCTTTCCCCAGGAGCAAACCATTTTCGTCCGCAGCCTTTCATGGGGTCATCGCGCAATCGATTAAATTGCAAGGTTCCTTGAAACTGAAATTGCAACACACCGGCCTTATACAAGCCCATCCACAGGAGATCGGCCAGTGACAAAGACAACGGCGACCACCCAGGCATGGAAAGGCGTCGCTTGGCTGACCTTTCTGGGAACCATGGGAATCCTGGCCCTTTCCGTCGGCCTCAACTATCTGCTGCTGTTCTCGGAGGCGCTGACGCCATTTGGGCGCAGTATGATCACGGCGATCCTGTTGCCTGTTATCCTCGGCGTTCCGCTTTTTCTGTTCGTTGGATTGAAGCAGATCGAGGTCCGCCGCTATCGCCGGGAACTCGACAAGTCGGCAACCTTCGACACCACGACAGGCTGCCTGAACGGAGCGGTGTTCACGTCGATGGTCGAACGAAGAACAGCAAGGCCATCGGCGCCGGGTCCCAAATCGGGCGCCTTCCTGGTCATCCATTCGGAAGATTTGCGGTCCATCAACCTGCGCTTTGGTCTGGAATGGGGCGACGAGGCCTTGCGGCTGGTCGCCTCGACCATACGATCGTCGGTGCGCGCGGAGGATCTGGTTGGACGTATAGGGGCTTCGATGTTCGGGGTCTTCCTCTCGGGCGCCACCGAAGCGGAAGCCAGCGAAATCGGCGAGCGTATCCGGTCGCGCATCGCGCAAGTCTATTTCGCACCAAAAGGGACCGAGGATGCGCTGAGCGTCAAGGTCGGCGGCGTGATATTCGAAAACGAGGTGGAGTTCGAGGACATGTTCCGGTCCGCCGAGCAGCGCATGGCCGGCGTCCGGGATGGAGCCGCGCTTGAGTTGACGCATCTCCACAGCTGACAATCGTCGGGCGTCAGCGCCAGGGTTATTCAAAGCGTGGGGAAATGCCAGATGCAGCGGCCGTAGGGCTAAAGCGTGTCGCGTCTGAACGGGTTCAGGCGACCCGCCTAGTTAGGTCATTGTTTCTATACATGTCGTTCTCCCAAAACCGAGGTCACTTTTGGGCGACATGCATCAATGCTCCCTGAACCCGCGATTGAGCGAGTCGCGAACCGGCGCCAGCATGTAGTCGAGCAGCGTGTGCTCGCCGGTCAGGATCATGACTTCCGCCGGCATGCCGGGCGACAGATGGACGTCGTGCAGCTTTTCCAGGTCGGCGGTATCGACTTTGACCTTGGCGAGGAAATAAGGCTCTCCGGTCCTCTCGTCCGTTAGCCGGTCCGCCGACACCGAGGTAAGCAAGCCATGGATCTGCGGCAGGTGCCTGGTCGGATAGGCCGACAGCACCACGCGGGCCGGCATGTCGGGATGCACCATGTCGATATCGGCCGGCTTGATCCTGGAATCGATGACCAGATTGGGCTCGTTGGGAACGATATCGAGAAGCGGCTGGCCGCTTGAAATCACACCGGATTCGGTCGTCACGCGCAGGTTCATCACCGTTCCCGCGATCGGCGCGGCAATGTCGGTCCTGGTCAGCACATCCTGGCGTGAGGGCAGCTGGCTGCGCAGTTCGGCCAGGTCGCCGCGCACCTTGGCAAGGTCCTCATTGGCGCTCTCGCTGTCCTGCTGGCGTAGATTGAGCAGCTGCAGATTGGTCTCGCCGATCTGCTGCTCGTTGCGCGCGACCTGCGACCGGTTCGACGCCTGGTTGGCCCGGATGTCGGCCTGGGCTCGCTGCAGAGCCAGGATTCGCGGCAGGCGCTCCAGTCCCTTCTTGTAGAGCACCGTCGCGGAACCGATCTCCTGGTCGATCAGGCCGAGCTGCTCGCCTTGCGCCGCGATCACTTCCCTCGATCCCGTGATCTGTTCTTCTATCTGCGCTATGCGCTTGTTGAGGATCTGCTCGCGACCTTCGCGGGTCGCGAGGCGGCTGTTGAGCAGCGCCTGCTCCTCGACAACCACCTTTCGGGCGATCTCGCTGTCGATCGACGTCAGCTCTTTTGGAAAGATGATCTGGTCTTGCTTGGCAAGTTCCGCAAGCAGGCGCGCCTCGGCTGCCAGGAGACGGATGTAGCGCCCCTGCAGCTCGTCGTAGCGGCCCTGTGCGTCGGTCGTCTTCATGCTGATCAGGATCTGGCCGGCACTGACCTTGTCGCCTTCCCGCACATGGATAGCCCCGATGATGCCGCCCTCCAGATGCTGGACGGTCTTGCGGTAGCCTTCCGGGCTGACGATGCCGTTGGCGACGACGGCGCTTGCCAGAAGCGCCACGCTTGACCAGACCGCGATGCCGCCGACAAAACCGATCGCCGAGACGTAGCCCAGCATGCGCGCCGGCCGCGTACGCTGCTTCAGATCGCGCTTGCTGGCGCGAAATGCATGCGATCGCCGCCGGAGGAGGTTGGCAAGGATAAGCAGAAGCAGCGCGGCTGCCGCTGCCACCACCGCGATGCGTGCAGGCAGGCCCAGCCCGTCGAACCAGCTCGAGGCCGCGCCCGTCAGATCTCCGAGAGCGATGGTCAGCTTGTCCACCATGTCGCGCAGGCTGACCATCAGCAGGTCCAGCATCGTCGACAGATCGCCAAATCGACCGTCCATGGGTTCACTCCACTGCCTTCAGCTGCGCCGGCACATTGGCGGCGATCTTGTCCCGCACGGATGCCGGCACGGCGATGCGCTTGGCCTGACCGGCCAGAGCGCCGAGCACCTCGTCGCGCGTGCCGAACATCGAGATGCAGCCGTCCTGGAGCAAGACGACACGATCGGCGATGCGCAAAAGGTTGGTCTGGTGGCTGATGAGGATAACGGTGCGGCCTTGTTCCTTCAGATGTCGAAGCACGTTGAACAATGCCATCTCGCCGTCGCCGTCGAGGCCGGTGTTCGGCTCGTCGAGCACCACCAGCGCCGGATCGCCGAACAGCGCCCGGGCCAGCGCGATGCGCTGACGTTGGCCGCGCGATATCCGAGCTCCACGTGACCCGACTTCGGTCTGGTAACCGTTCGGCAGCCGCAGGATCATCTCGTGGATGCCGGCAAGCTGCGCCGCGGCGACGACCGCGCCGCTGTCGACGTCGCGCAGGCGTGCAATGTTCTCGGCGATCGTGCCGGGGAACAGCTCGACCTGCTGCGGCAGATAGCCGATATGCATGCCCAGCTGGTCGGATGGCCAGCTGGATACCTCCGCACCGTCCAGTCTGACATGGCCGAGCGACGGGCGCAGCGTTCCGACAATGAGGCGGCAAAGCGTGGTCTTGCCGGAACCCGACGAGCCGATCACGCCGCAGGTCTCGCCCGCCTCGACACTGAAGGCCACTCGGTTCAAGAGGGCCTGCGGCGCTCCCGGCGCATAGTAGTTCAGGTTCTCGAGCCTCAGCCGCCCTTGCGGGCGCGGCAGCTTCACGCAGGCGTTTTGCATCGACCCGGTGTCGGCGAAAAGCCGCATCAGGTTGCGGCGTGCCGTGCGGGCGGTAACCAGGCCGCGCCAGGCGCCGATCGAGCGTTCTATCGGCGCCAGCGCCCGGCTCAGCAGGATCGAGGCGGCAATCATCGATCCCGCGGTCAGTTCGCCATGCAGGACAAAATAGGCGCCAAGCCCCAACACGGCCACCTGAAGCGCCAGCCGGAGCGAGCGTGACAGGCTGCCGATGGTCGTTGTGCGCCCGAGCAGCTGCGCCTGGATTTCCATCAACGACTGCTGTCTTTCCCCCCAGCGCCGCAGCGCCGGCTCGGACATGCCGAGTGAGCGCAGCGTCTCGGCGCCATCGATGTATTGACCGGCCGCGGCCTGGTTGCGACGCAGCCCCGCCGCCGCTTCCTGGCCCCTGTGACGGGTGAGGAAATCATTGGCGAGCGCGCCGCAGAACAAAAGGATCGCTCCGGCAATTCCGACCAGGCCCAATGCCGGGTGCAGAAGCCACATGAACATCAGGAAGACGGGCGTCCACGGCGCATCGAGAAAGGTCAGCATGCCGTCACCGCCAACGAAACCGCGCAGATCCGACACATCCTTCAGGCCGGCCTCGACGCCGTTGCCGCCCACGAGGCGAGCCTCCATGGCGCGCTCGATCACAGGAACACTCAGCTGGTCGTCGAGCCATTGGCTGATATGCCCGAGGATCATCCGGCGGGCCTGTTCCAGCAGGCCATAGACGGCGATCGCGCCGATCACCGCCACGGTCAGCCACATCAGCGTGTCGATCGAGCCGCTCGACAGCACCCGGTCGTAGATCTGCAGCATGTAGACGGTGCTGGCCAGCAGCAGAATATTGGCCAGCAGGCTGAAGAGGAGCAGGGCGGGCGCCTGGCGCCGTGCCAGATGCATCACGTCCTGGAACTGCGGTCTTGGCTGCGTCACGGTAGCCCCCGGGGTTCAATGCTTTGTAGTGTCCGGCCGAGCGTCGAGACTGGCGCCCGGCCGGTGTCGTGTCAGGCAATGCCGTCGTCGAAGATACCGGTGCCGTCGACGCCGACCGAGAAGTTGGCGAACGCATCGGCGGTACCGCCGTCGACGTCGCTGTCGTAGTCGGTGATCTGGACCGCGAAGTCGAACGATTGGTCCGGCGTGTCCTGCCCTTGCAGCAGGTTGAAGCCGCCAATGTCGAACTTGCCGGCGACAGCCTCGATGTCGGCCACGTCGTGCCCGGTTTCGGTGTCGAACTCGACCGTGTATTTGGCGCCGAGGCCGGACACCCGAGCGCTGTAGATGCCGGTGGAGACCAAGTTGAAGGTGACGCTGTCCGTCAGATTAATGTCGAACGTCTTCTCATAGACACCGTCCAGATTGCTGTCCGTCCAGCTTTCGACCAGGTCCCCGTTGGCATCGAGCACCCTGACCCCGGTGATGTTGACCGCGGTGGCGTCGGCTATGGGATCCAGGGCAAAGGCGCGGGCCTCTGCATCGGTGTCGACCTGGCCAAGGATGGCGTTGTCGATGTCGTAGGCGAAGATGTCTAATGTCGCCAACGTATTGCCCTGCACCTGCGAGATCTCCACGGAAGCAGAGGTCACCTCGGTCGTGCCCTGGAAGCCGATGGTGTCGGCATCGTCGGCCGTTTTCTGCGTCAGCCCACCCGTGACCCCGGCGACCGAGTCGTCGTCGGGATTGTCGAGATAGACGAAGAATGCGCCGTCGTGCGGATCGAACATCTGGTTGCCGATGCCGATCGTCACCGGTCCGCCGCCCTTGGAGGTGTTGATGGTGTCGCTGGCATTGGCGCCGCTGGTGACATAGGTCCCGTCGGCCTTCAGCGTCACATCCGAGCCGATCACCAGCAGGGCGGTGCCGTCGAGATCCGCCTTGTCGGCGGCGATGACGCCGAACAGGTTCTGGCCCGATGGCAGGTCGCTGAAGTCAAACGAGGTGAAGGCCGGCGGCGGATTCTCGTGGACGGTGAAGGTATACTCGCCGCTGCCGTCCTGATCGAGCACGATGTCGTAGACCAGCGTGCCGAGCGTGGCGTCCGAGTAATAGTCGATCGTCGTCTTGTCAGGCGACAGCACCGCCGTGAGGGTCGGGAAGACGTTGGTCGGCGTCGTATAGTCGGTGAAGGTGTAGGTCTTGGTGCCGTCGCCCGACAGGTTGTCGGCGGTGTTCTCGTCGGCGCCGATGATGCCGTTCAGCGAGTTGCTGACGAAATCGCCGGCCGCGAAGTCGACAACGCCGCTCAATATCTGCGCGCTGATCACCGGCACGTCGTTTTCGACATTGATGACGAAGGCATTGATGTCAGGCGTCACCGTGTCGCCGTCGGCATCCGTCGCCACCAGCATCGACGACAGGTCGAGCGCCAGGGTACCGGCATCGCCGCTGGCGGCTGCGTGGTCGATCTGGTCCTGAAGGTCGAAGGTGTAGCCGCCGGTTGCGGCCAGCGCCAGTGTGAACACGATGCGCTGGTCGCCTCCGCCCAGATCGGCGGTGGCGGGCAGCCGCCCCCCCCCCCCCCCCTTGGTGGAACGGTAGCCCGAAGACGGCAATTTAGGCAAACCCCACCAATAAGAACCCCAGCCACAAGTAAACCCCCCCGGGGCCGCCGGCCGCAA
>NZ_JAMYLA010000095.1:0-11981 GCF_040317725.1 Mesorhizobium sp. M1396
ACCCCGCGCTCTCGCCGCCGTCGACCGGCATGACGATGCCGTTGACGAAGGACGCAGCCGGCGACAACAGCCAGGCCACGGCCTCGGCGACGTCTTCGGGAGTTCCCAATCGACCCACTGGAATGCGGCTTTCCAGCAGAGCCCTGCGGCCAGGAATGGCTAGCGTGCCCGCCATCATCCTTGTTGCGATCTGGCCGGGGCAGACGGCATTGAAGCGAACCTCGCTGATCTCCAATGCCAGCGACAAGGTCAAGGCGATCAGCGCGGCCTTGGAGGCCGAGTAGATGGCCAGACCCTCCTCGCCCATCAGCCCGGCCACCGATGACATCATCACCACCGATCCGCGCGCCGCGCGCAGGCCTGGCAGCGCCGCGCTGGTGAAGACGAACGACGAGCGCGCATTCACCCTCATGATCTCGTCCCAATCGCTCAGGGTGGCGGTCTCAAAAGCCCCTCGCCCCGTCATGCCGGCGTTGTTGACCAATCCGGCTATCTTTCCGTTACCGAGCATCATCGCGGTATTGATGACCGTTCGGCATTGGGCTTCGTCGCGCACATCACAGGCGATGAAATGTGCATTGGCGAGGCTGGATACGATTTCTCGTGCGGCAGCCTCGTCGCGACCCGTGAAGACGACGGCCGCGTTCTCCTGCTCGGCAAGGCGCCGGACACAGGCGGCGCCGATGCCATGCGTGCCGCCGGTTACGACATAGACACTCTCTTTTTCTCTCATCGTTCAGCCTTATGAATGATTGGCCCAACGAGCCAGGTTGCGCTGTCACGCTTCCAGCAAGGCTCGCGCAATTCGGTTGTGGTCCCGCCCACGGTGGGGTGGCTCACTGCGCGCGTCGATCGTGTTCACGGGCGTGGCGCCGCCGGTGGTCGGATAAAGGCATGTCGGAGCACGCAGCCTGCGCCGCGTTCAGTCAGTGTAAGTCGCGCTGAAAACCAAGCTCCAGCACGCCCGAAGCGTCATGGCCTCGACGAACCGCGGCGGTCCGGCGCTGACAAGACACAGTCTTTGATGATGTTGAAACCCGGGCATCCAGTGGCGTTGCGATCGTAAGCTTCGAAGACACCCATTGTCAGGTGGAGCCACAGAAAAATTCTTATCGTGGAACTGCGGCATTCGGCTATGCGAAAATATCACTGTTAACCCTCGACGCCCCCCGGCGATGCTGCTCATCATTCGACGGCCCACAAATAGACTTCCAAGCTAGGTAGTGAGGGTCACGAGACGCGCACTCCGCAGACACGAACAAACGCTGTGACGCGTCCCCTGCCCAAAGTCTGTGTTAACTTATAACTTATAAGGCGACTGTCAAGAATAGCGGCTGTGGTGTTCTGGCGTTGAGGGACCGGTTAGGCTGCGGCTGATGGAAAGACATGGCTGCATGGCGATGGCAGTGCGGTTCCGGACTGCCATTATGCGACTTTCGAGGCACAAATCATGAACATGGGACGACGGATATTTGGTTCGAACTCGCGAGCCCGTTCGAGGGGACCGGCCCAAAGTGCTACCTAGACTACTCTGAACTCGCGGCAGCGTTTGCCGCTGACTGATCAAATGCCAGCCGCAATCGCTCCATTTCCGGGCGACTGTGTTCGCGGGCGGCAAAGGATCCCACGGCAAGCGCCGGGCTGAGGCATGGATTTTCGCAATGTTGCCATGCTCGTCTGGGCGGCGCCACCCACAAGAAGCTTGATCCTATGAATCGGAATATGCAATTGCACGCGCCGGTGCGGCGATGCATCGAACGTTTTGATCCGGCTGGGACGCCGTGTACGAAATGCCGCCTTCGGCCTCATCGCGGTCATCGACGGTAAATGGCTCGATCGATCCGCCGGCCGACAGGTGGAGAGGGATAAGGAAGGACTAGCAACCGACGCGCACGGATTTGGGGATTCAGCCGTATGAGGTAGCGAAGCACGGTCAGAATATCCGCCGTTGTGCCGTTCCAACGCAGCACCCGAAGTTGGTTGACCGGCTTGTAGATACCGGCGCCCCCGGCGATGGCGTCGAGGGCGACTAGTACGAGGGCGAAATAGCCATAGGAAAAGGTACTGTCATTTGTCCACCGATCGAATGATACCGCGAAGAGGCGTGGCGCGGCACGCCATTTCCGAAGGATCTCCACCATTTCGGGATCTTCCTCGAGCTGGTCTCGAATATCCTCGAGAAAACGCCGCTTCGTGCGCGCCTTGAATTCGCTATGCAGATCGGCGAATGCAACATCGAAGCGCGATTTCCTCGCCATAGGCCCCCTGCGTCATTGAATGTTTGATCGACTAGCGTTGGACTAGAGTTGTTGTTTTCGGATTGCTCCATTGAACCGCCGTCGAGGACAGCGAAGAAGTGTTTGTCGTCAGCGTCAAGATCTCCAAGCTTGACGAATAGCTCTGAGGCGCCAGGATAGCCCTGAAGCCGCATAAGCCCCCGAACTTCGCGGTTCCAGAGCGCCTGGATCGCGGAGCTGTCTCCTACGGGTTTATTCCAGAGCTTGACGTAGTATAGGTCTCCAGCATCTTCGGCCTGCCACAGATCAGGAACTCCTCTCTTGGCGTCCCCACCTACGATCCGACGGATCAGTCGATACCGCCCCACCCTCTGTTCAGCCATCCGATCCCCACCCAGAAATGTTACTCGCAAGACGTTGGGCATCGGTTTGAAACAATGCGCACAGGATTTATTTCATCTATTTCTTCGCAATACTAGCTTGAGTTGTTCGGTCCTTCTGCGCCGCGGTCAGTCGGCCCGAACCGGCCCAACCCTCCACTTTGGTACCGACACCGACGATAGCAATTAAACGGCCGCGGTTCCGCTAGTGCGGGGCGAGTCCGACCTGCACCGGCCGGCCAAACGTCAAGACCATTCCTGGTCAAGCTCTCGAGTGGGGACGAGGCCACCATCGGCTTCCCGGGTCGGTATGCTCGTAGCGTATATCCTGCTAGACCTGATCATCAGCATCGTACGTGCGTTCCGAGACCCCGCACTCAAGGCACACGTCGCCACCATGGTTCTCGCTGTAGGTCCAGCCACCCGCCCACCCGCAGTTGAGACAGAATTCATAGCAGTCGAGCTCGCCCCATAGCCATGGACTAGCATATTCCGGAACCGCGTCCCTATCATAGGAAATGATCTCAAAGGCATCTTGTCCGACAGAGATGTAAGCCCTCGATGAAAAGAGCTTCAGGGCAGAAATAACGTCGTCTGCCGACAGGAAAAACCATTCTCCCGAATCTGCCTTGTGGTCGAATATGAGGTGCAACCGCCGTTCGACCACGCGGTCTTCGGAAATCGATCCGGTCCGAATTTCTCCCATCAACGCAACTCTACGCCGATTGCCAGTCTGCAGGTTGGCTATGCGGCGATCGACCGCCTGCGAGCGTCCGACCTTCACATAAAGACGGCCGGCAAGGCTGTTGTCCAATTCAGTGATAAAATAGACGGTCATTGTAGCATTCAGGATATTCAGCTACGCGCTTCAACCCCGCTGCACTCCCAAAACAAAAATTGCTAGCGAGGAACGGCAGCAGCGCGGTCACCTACTCTCTCCAGCCAAGTGCACGGAGCCACGCATCGACCTGACCAAATGCATCCTGCTGCCATTGTTCGGCGGTGCGTTCCCCGAGAATTTGGGTGTCCTGCACGAACTGGCGGACGCTAGTGGGGCCAAAACTATCAACCGCCTCGAACTTGCCGGCAATAAACCCGAAGCCCTCTTTGCCTTCCTTGTGAGCGAGAACCGGCTCGCAATCCGCGGCAAGTGCATCGGGGCCACCTGGATAGTTTCGAACGCAGTAATAGATGTCGTATGCATCCTTCCTCTTCAGGCGGTTCTCGATTGCGTAGCCCTTCATTGCGAGGAGGGCGGGGATCGATGCGACGGCGATGTTGACGTGGTTCGCGCCTCCATCCGGCATCTCGCCCGAAATCGCAACGAGGTTGTAAAAGCGTAAGGCCAATTCGGCACCCGATGCCCGCTGCACGGCAAAATGCTCGATCAGCGGCGGTTTGTTCTTTGTGAAGACGGCGTCGAAAGGACGCAAGAAGTCGACAACCACATCGATCGGACCTCCACCATCATCGACAGGCACTGTCCGAACAAGCTGGAACAGACGGTGATCGTCACGCTGCTCATACCCATTCCCCATAAGTGCCTCGACAAGTCGGGCGTATTCGCCATCTCCAAGTGCCTCGGTATCGAGGCCCAGATCGACGTCGAGAGTTCCGACATGCGGCATTTCTTCGTTTTCTAGGAGGAGCCAAGGCACCGCGCCGCCAATCACGGCGAACTTGCCTTTGAAACTGCCGAGTATCTGACCAATTTCCAGTAGAACCGATTTCACGGCCGCGGTGGTGCGGTCGTCGTAGTCGGCGGCCGATTGCGGATCGAGCGGTACTACTGGAGCCATTGCAATTTCTCCTGCCGCAAATGGTCAGCGGCCTCCTGTCCCCTCTCCCCGGATATCACCAAATCAAGGTAAGTTTGAACAGGACTTGTGCAAACGACGCCGGGCGCCGGCTCGATTGTATCAAGCAGTGGCCCTTCATCCTTCAGGATCGTGATCACAACGTTTTCACCCTTCGCCGCCGACGACAGCTTGAGGGCATGCCGCAGACGGTCGAGACCTCCGCTATCTGCGTAGAAGAACTGGCTGCCTACCCGAGCATATGGCGCAATCCATTGCGCTGCCGAGAACGATGCGAGGATCGCTCGGTCAATTCGATTCGACGCACCAAGCACATCGCGAACGACCTGGTCGAACGCTTTGCCGTGCAAGGTAGTGTAGAAGGTTTGGCGATCACCCGCTGGCGGCTCATAAGAGTTCCGCCAAGCGTCCAGAACCGCTGCCGGCCGAAAAAGCGACATGCCATCGTCGCCGATTTTCGCCCACTCCCGATCCACAAGCGCAGCGCGGACATTGCTGACGTGGCCGAGACTGACACCGGCTGCTTCCGCAAGCTCGGTGACGCGCCAGGGATGGTGTGGATCGCGCAACATCACTCTCAGAACCTGCGCGGACTTCGGTTTGAAGATCGACTTCAACTCGCGGCGTTCGATTGCGGGTCGGGTCGGAACCTTACGCTCAATAAATATGCCGTCGAAAGCGAGCCGGCAATTTCCCTCGAAATCGAGGAAGCCCACATTTTCTTCCTGGCAAAGAGCCTGTGCTTCTGGAGAAAGAAAGGGCGCAATGAACACAGGAATTGCGCCTTTTCCTATGTGGTTTACCGCCCTTCGCACCTGGAGTAGGCCCGAGTGAACGTGGCGCGGCTGTCCGCTCGACTTGACCTCACAGACGAGAATATGTGTGCGCCCGAAGGCGCTGATATACGCAAGAATATCGATTTCGCGATCGAAAGCGTCGGCTTCAACCTCTACATTCTCGATGGAAACGGGCGGAATATCGTTTAAGACGGCCCGCAGAGCGTCCGCAGCTTGATGCTCAATGCTTTTCAATGAGTCGCCCGATTTCAGCATCCGCTGAAAATGGCTGACCTAATGAAATATGTCAATCGCAATTTCACAAAATGTGGCGGTTTCAGCGGATGTTGAAATTCGGCCAAGAGTGAAAATCTTGAGTTAGCTTCGCCCGTGCCCCAATCAATCCATCTTATGTCGATGGCCGCGACCTGAGTATCGAAAGGCGTCAACTAAAGGCGCCTTCACCAAAATCATCGATAGCGCGCCAGACGCCTGCGAACCTCGGGTGTCAAACGGCTTCCAAAACTGACCCTCGATCGGCGTCCAATTTTCACTCAATCCGACCGTGCGTGGCTTTCCCTGATACACCCCTCTCTCCCTTCAAGTTTCGGCGAACAGCTATGTCCTGCGTTGATTTCGGATGGTGAGCGAACTTGCGACCTCAAAGCGATCGGGTTTGAACCCATTGGCAGCAACGGGGCTGGACCAGCGCTGGAGCCGCTTTTGATCATTAAGAATGGAAAGAGCGCTTTATCCCAATTAGGCAACGTATAAATGCATTCCTCAGACGATATTTAATCAGAAGTTTCTTTTATGTCACTTTTATGGACTAACAGTTGGACAACTGCACATTTCTACTTGGACAAACTGTACATAACGGCGGCCAAACACGCTTCGCGCACGTTAATGCTTGGATTGTGCACAGGCTCAATCGCTGATCCGAGCACGAACTCAATCGTGTGATTACACCGCGGAAAACGCTCGAAGCGCAGATCAGCGACCGCCGCCCCCGCTCACTTTTCTCCTGGGCGCTGACGGAAGCGTGGCTTTTATGAGCGTTCGATTATAATCCGAGTGACTATAAGGGGAAGTCAATCCCCCGCGTCGCATTTTCGCCGAGTTCTGCCGTGTCATTGAAAGGCAGCACCGCGAATGACAAAGCTTTGCCGGTCTTTTGCGGTGAATAGCAGCTCTATCTCTGCCAATAATACGTGGGGTCGAGCCACGTAGCCGGCGCCCGCTATCTTCGAGGATTCCCGCCTCCGTGCAGGGTTACTTGAGGCCCCGGTCACTCCACAATGGCAGAGCCTCTCGGACCGCCGAGCGCGGCTTACTTGCGCTGCCCCAGGGTCAGGTGCCGCGAACGTCGCTTCTGAAACATGCCGGGTGTAGACCGAAGGTCTAAGCCTTTCATAGAGCAGCCGAGTTGACAGGCGAAATGGCCTGTTACACGCTGGTTAAATCGATTAGGATGTTTCGCAGGGAAAACTCTGCCCAACCCAGGCAACCATGGACGATCGCCCAAAAGCAACACGCAACGGTAGGGCCGCCGCCAAGGCCAAAGAAGTCGAAGCGGAGCTGATTGCCGTTGTCGTGTCCGTCAATGACGGTGAACCAGCGGTCCTCACCATCGGGCAGGGGGATTGCCTGCCCTCGGGGCCGTTCGCGCTGGAGCATCGATCGCTGCAGTCAGGTCTTAGGGCGTGGGTCGAGCAGCAGACTGGTCATCCCCTCGGCTATATTGAGCAGCTCTATACGTTCGCTGATCGCGACCGCGCCGACGGGCGCCAGCAGCGCGTCATTTCCATCAGCTATCTCGCTTTGACCCGGAAGGAACATGCCACCGGCGCATCGGCCTGCGCCTGGCGGAGCTGGTACGATTATTTTCCGTGGGAGGACCACCGCCTCGGAACACCGAAACTGATTGCGGATGTTCTGAAGCCGCGTCTGCTTGCCTGGGCGGCTGCAGTTGAGGAGGCTGCGATTGCCCGTGAACGACGGCGGCGGGCTGCCATTGCTTTCGCGTTCGAGGACCGACCCTGGAATGAAGAGTTGGCGCTCCAGCGCTATGAGCTGCTTTACGAGGCGGGTCTGGTGGCAGAGGCCACCCGCGACGAACGGTCGATCGCATCCGACTCAACAGCCGGGACAACGATGGTTGCCGACCATCGCCGCATCCTGGCCACGGGCCTTGCGCGCCTGCGCTCGAAGATCAAATACCGGCCAGTCGTCTTCGAGCTGATGCCGCCGGTGTTTACGCTGCTGCAGCTGCAACGGACCGTGGAAGCCCTGGCAGGCCGGCTGATCAACAAGCCCAACTTTCGCCGGCTCATAGAGCAGCAAGAACTGGTCGAGGAGACTGGCGAGACGTCCCTGGATACGGGCGGCCGCCCGGCCAAGCTCTATCAGTTCCGCCATGCCGTGCTGGACGAAACTGCCGTGGCGGGGACAAAATTGCCTCTGGCCCGGGGTTGACACTCTTATAGTCAACCTAGATATATATACCCCTTATAGTCGAATGGATTATAAACGGGAGGCGCCGGTGAGCGGGACGATACCTTCGGCCGCGTCCCTGTATCAGCGCGTCCAGCGCATCATCCCCCCAGTGGAATGGGCGGCTTTCAGCGATGACGTCGAGGCTATTCTCGAGCTCAAGCACGAGCGCAACGCCGTCATCCTGGCCCACAACTATCAAACACCCGAGATTTTCCACTGCGTCGCCGACATCGTCGGCGACAGCCTGGCGCTGGCCCGCAAGGCAATGACCGTCGATGCGGACATCATCGTGCTCGCCGGCGTGCATTTCATGGCTGAGACGGCGAAGCTCCTCAATCCGGACAAGGCGGTGCTCATTCCGGATCTTGGCGCCGGCTGCTCGTTGGCGGACTCGATCACGGCGGACGACGTGCGGCTGATGCGGCAACGCTACCCTGGCGTGCCGGTCGTGACCTACGTCAACACGTCCGCTGCCGTGAAGGCCGAGTCGGACATCTGCTGCACCTCCGGCAACGCGTTGGCTGTGGTGGAGTCGCTTGGCGTTGAGCGGGTGATCATGCTGCCCGACGAATACCTGGCCAGGAACATCGCGGCACAGACTTCGGTCGAGATCATCGCCTGGAACGGTCATTGCGAAGTGCATGAGCGCTTCACGCCAGCCGACATTCGCGAGCTGCGGGATGCCTACCCTGGCGTTACCGTGCTTGCCCATCCCGAATGCCCGCCGGAAGTTGTCGCGGTTGCCGATTTCGCCGGCTCGACTGCGGCGATGTCGGATTTCGTCGGACGGCACAAGCCTGCGCGCGTCGTGTTGATGACCGAATGCTCAATGAGCGACAACGTGGCCATCGAGCATCCCGACGTCGAGTTCGTGCGCCCCTGCAATCTCTGTCCGCATATGAAGCGTATCACGCTCGCCAACATTCGCACGGCGCTGCAAGAAACCCGCCACATCGTGACCATCGATGCTCGAGTGGTTGATGGTGCTCGGCGTGCGCTCGAGCGGATGCTTGCCGTATGACGCCAGACGTCGGCGACATCAGGGGAGCGCCCGTGATCATCGGCGCTGGCGTTGCCGGGCTGATGACCGCGCTTCATCTGGCGCCGCATCCCGTTTACCTTCTGTCCCCGACGCGGCTCGGGACCGAAACCTCCAGCACACTCGCGCAAGGCGGGCTGGCGGCAAGCCTCGGCGCTGACGACAGTCCAGACCTCCATCTTGCAGACACGCTTGCTGCAGGTGATGGCCTCTGCGACGAGAGTGTGGTCAGACGCGTTGCGAATGCGGCGGACCGAGCCATCGAGAATTTGATGGACTTGGGCGTCGCCTTCGACTGCTCGTGGGACGGGACACTGCGGCTTGGGCTCGAGGCAGCGCATTCCCGTCGCCGGATCGTCCATGCCGGGGGTGACTCTACGGGCCGCGTTGTACGCGCGCTCATCATCGCTGTGAGGCGAACGCCTTCGATCACAATTCTGGAAGGCATGGAAGCCCGCCGGCTCATTGTGGAAAATGGTGCGGTCAGCGGCGTTGTGGCGGCAAAAGGTGGACAGGCGATTATATTTCCGACGCGCCGCGTGGTTCTTGCGAGCGGCGGTATCGGCGCCCTGTTCAGAGACACGACCAATCCGGCCGGCTCATTCGGGCACGGCCTGGCGCTCGCCGCATGCGCCGGTGCGGAACTCGCCGATCTGGAATTCATCCAGTTCCACCCGACGGCGCTCGACGTTTCGCATCGGCCTATGCCGTTGGTGAGCGAAGCGGTCCGCGGCGAAGGCGCAGTCCTGATCGACGAGTGCGGGCACCGCTTTCTATGCGATACGCCTGGCGGCGAGCTGGCATCGCGCGACGTCGTGGCACGGGCCGTATGGCAGCAGCTTGGCACCGGACATCGTGTTTACCTTGATGCCCGGCAGTCCCTCGGCCAGAAGTTCGCCAAGCGCTTCCCAGCTGTGACCCGGCATTGCCGGGACGCCGGAATCCATCCGGCAGTCGAGCCCATCCCGGTTCGCCCAGCGGCACATTATCACATGGGCGGCGTGGCCGTGGATGCCGCGGACCGCAGCACGGTGTCGGGCTTGTGGGCTTGCGGTGAGGTTGCCTGCACCGGTCTGCACGGGGCGAACCGGCTTGCCAGCAACTCGCTGACCGAGGCCGTGACGACCTCGTTGTGGGTCGCGCAAAGCGTAGCTGCCGCTCCTGCAGGCTGGCAGTGCCCAAGGCTTGTCGCAACGGCACCCCCGCGGCCCGACCCCTCCTCCGTTCGCCACGCGGTCTCTAATGGGCTCGGTGTTATACGGGACGGGCAAGCACTATCCGACACCGTGGAAACGCTGCTGCCGATCGCGGTTCGCAACACTGGCGCTTCCGATCCCGCCTTGATCGCGCTGATGATCGCCATTGCAGCGCTTCGACGCGAGGAAAGCCGCGGCTCGCATTGCAGGTCGGACTTCCCCACACGCAGGGCGCAGGCCCGGTCTTCGCGCTTGACCCTCGCCTCAGCAATGACGGTTGCGGCCGAACTTAGTCTGCGGCCCGCGGAACGGAGTGCCTGATGACGTCACCTCCACCCCTTCCCGGGATCGTGATCGAGCCGATCGTGCGTAGCGCTCTACTTGAGGATCTGGGCAAAGCCGGTGACCTTACCAGCGATGCGATTATACCCTTTGACTGCAAGGCCACCTTTGCGTTCAGAGCACGGCAGTCTGGCGTTGTTGCCGGTCTTGATCTGGTAGCCTACGCTTTCATGCTTGTTGATCCGTCGATCGACATAAATTTTGGACGTCTGGACGGCAGCAGGATCGCGGCGGGTGAGACCATTGCAAGGGTGAGTGGACCGGCGCGTGGAATGCTTGCGGCCGAGCGTACAGCGCTCAATTTTCTCTGCCATCTCAGCGGCATTGCGACGGCAACGGCCGAGATCGTCGAGGCGGTGCGCGGTCAGAAAGCACGGATCGTCTGCACGCGAAAGACGACGCCCGGCCTACGCGCGCTGGAAAAATACGCCGTGCGCGCCGGCGGCGGCGCCAACCACCGCTTCGGGCTGGATGATGCCGTGCTCATCAAGGACAAACACATTGCCATTGCCGGCGACATCCGCACGGCCATTGAGCGGGCGCGCGCCGCGGTCGGCCATATGGTCAAGGTCGAGGTCGAGGTCGACACGCTCGACCAGCTCGAGATCGCGCTAGGCGCCGGGGTCGACGCCATCCTGCTGGACAATATGTCCGTCAAGCAACTGACCCGAGCGGTGGCAATGGTCGACGGCCGCGCGACCACCGAGGCCTCGGGTCGCATAACGCCGGCAACGGCACCAGCCGTAGCGGCAACCGGGGTCGACCTCATTTCTATTGGGTGGCTTACGCACAGCGCGCCAATCCTCGACATCGGCATGGACGTGCCTATCGAAGCATGCATCCAGAAGCATCTGAACTGAATAGAGCGCGCTCCATATAGGAGCAATCTGCGGAAGTGGGGACGTACGATGATCGACAAGGGATTGAGATCCGACCGGGCCAAGGCGCTTGCCTTCATCAGCGCAATGCTCAGCGAACTGAATCAGATCGCGGGGTCTCACAGGCTGCAGTTCCTAGGATACCTTCTGGAGATGGCGTATATCGAGTCGTACGACATGGTCCGCAAAGAGCGCTCCCACCATCAAAGCAAGGCCATAGATCAGGGATAGCCCTGCTGAACTGAGCGCTGCGGCAGCTTCAAATCTGACCTCGGCACTTCTATTTCCGCAAAAAAGACGCGCAGTGCTCCAGCGCGTTCACGGGCGGTTGGACTGCAAAAACCAGTTGGAATATTTGACAGCGCGGCAGGATCACGATTTGCTCTCCAGTGCGCGAGCAACGACATGGATTCGATCTCCTTGTTTCGAGAAATGGTCGGACTGTTTCGCACAACTGACATCAGTTTCGGTTGAGTGGATTCGAGTGGGTCTAGTGGCCCCTCACTGAGGCCCTATGCGAAATCCTAGGCCAGCGGATAAACCAAAAAGTCGTGTGACACGCCAATTGCATCGAGGAGGATTCGCGTTGCCCTTGCACGAGCCCATGCTTCGCCACCTGAAATCGCGGGAGCTGTTCGGAGCCATTGACCGGGTGCCGGCTCTTGGCATGCTGGTAAGTGAGCAGACCTTCGAGGTATTAAACCCTTCGACCGGCGAAGTGCTGGCGGAGCTGCCATCAGTCCCTTGAAGAACAGGCGGTGCTGAGCGCTTTGTTTCGCAGCCTGCCAGAGAGGCTCCCAGGCTTCATGGGCTTCCCAGT
>NZ_JAMYLA010000096.1:0-11658 GCF_040317725.1 Mesorhizobium sp. M1396
AGTGTCATGGGCGAAGATCCTTTTGCTGAGGAATCTTCAATCCAAACACATCATCCCGTTCTCACCCTGACTGTCGTGTACCGTGGGGGGCCCAGTTAGGCCCGGAGGATGTGCCCGGCACGTTGATTTCATTGACTTTTTCGTGGACCCAAATCAGAAATCTTTCCGTATGGTTCCGTATAGTTCCGCGACGGCCAAACAGTCGAATTCAGCGACCCATATGCCCCTTCGCGGACTGCTTCCGCGTGAAAAGAACGAGGTGGATCCGCTGGGATAAAAACATGCAAGTATTTGATTTGTCCAGTGAAACTTGCGCCCCAGCGTTGATGAAACTGAGAACTACGCTTTCGCCGGAGTGCTATGATTCCGGCCTGGATGTCACTTCAGCGGTGGGCATCGTTGGCTCCTTTGGAAAACTGTGCGGATGGACGCTGATCAACCCAATTTACAGAACACGCGCGACAGCCCGCAGGGCAATTCCTTTTCCTTCTGACAACTAACATGCCGTTGCCCACCGGCGCGCCGAGCCATTTATGCAAGCTCGTCACGAAGATGTCGCAGTCGAGCTTTCGGAAGCTGAGCGGCATCTGGGCGAAGGTCTGCGCTCCGTCGACCACGGGGATGATGTCATGTTCGCGTGCCATGGCGCACAGATCCTCGACCGGCAGAAGCCGGCCGTTCCAATGGTACATATTGCCGACATCGCGCCCAATCTTCCACATCGTCATCAGCTCGTCCTGCGCGAATGGCCGGAGAACTAGGCGAATAAATGCCACGGTGAATGCGGCCAACCACTCATACCCGCTGATACTGCTGCCCGCGCGCGTGAGGGAACTCTCAACGTGTATGCACCGTTAAGACGATTGCCAGGGAGAATCGCCATGAATAGCGCGGACCCGACCCACCGAATTCAGCCTGAAGTGCGCGCCGCAATTGGCGCCTTCCTCAACGAGGTCCAAAGAGACCCGAAATCATTTGCTCTCTCGGAAGCCCTAGCAACAATAAGACAGATCTTTCCTGAACTGGAAATCTCCGACGCCGATCTTGCCGACGCCATCGCAAGCGAAGCTCTATCGGCTTGCGTCGGCATTGAGTTCGACGTGCTTAAGACGCGTAAGGCGCTCGAACGGAGGGCGATCGAGCGATGGGAGAATGAAGGCGGTGCTGGCGGAAGGAAGAAGAACACAGATCGGGCTCAAAGCGACGCGACGCATCGAGCTAAAACCACTGACACCAATGGCACGAGGCGACGGGCAAACGAATCTAAGGAGCGGCATCGGTTGATCTAGCCAAGTCACTTCCTTAAGCCGCCTCTTTCTTCCGCCGGCGTTCGTTGCGCTTGGTAGCCAAGGGCGGTCGCCGATCAAGAACTCCATCAACGCAATAGCGCCCCGTGTCTGACTCGAACTACCTCACTCTTTAAGACGTCATCGCTCACTACCGCGGACAGCTGAGCGAAGAGACGCTTCGCAACTGGCGTTGCATGTGGATCTTCAACTCAGCGTCGTAACACTGGGCGAGCGCGCCACATGGCGTCTTCGTACTGGGCTCATAGGCTCAATAAAAAGGCCGGACTGTTAAGCCCGGCCAATTATGCCACTACAGTCTCGATTTCCGCCAGCCAGCTTTGCGGGCGGCCGCTTCAGAGCAAAACCACCGCTCCCCCTTCCAAAGGCTTGTACGTGTCTGCCAGTAGTATTCCTGTCCGGGGAACATGGTAGATGCGCTCGCCTGTGTTGTAGCTGATATTGCCCTTGATGTTGCAGCCTACGTGAGGTGGGCCGATTTCAAGGGTCAGCAAGCCGGCCAAGAATGCGCCGCCCGTAAAGATGGACACCCGAAGGGTTGCCAGAACGACGACGGCGTTTGCTGGCGGTACCCCTCTTTCCCCCCACGGCAGAATGCGACCTCTTGCCGTTTGGAGTCCAGATCCGGCCCTGTGGAGCCCTGTGGAGCGCCAATGCTTGAATGTGGCACCGTGCTTTCATCCCCTACCGCCCTGAATTCCTGTATGCTTGGCGCAAAGGAACGACCAAAAATGGCCTTCACTGTCATCTGGTACGGAAGACAGGGCATCGTCGACAAGGAGACGTTCGACGCCGAGAAGACTGCGAAAGACCATGCAATCTCGATGTTCCAGACCCGAAAAGGTGACGATGGAATCGTCGCCGTTGAAGTTCGTAACGACAACGGCGCTGTGGTCTTTAGCCATGCGGAGAGCTAGCGATGGCCATCCGGTCTCGCGCAGTCGCTACCCAACCGTAGGGCGGCTTCACCGGCCCTGTAGAGCCCTATAAGATCCAAGGGGCGGCCCCTGGGGACTTCCTTCACCGTTTGCAGAAGCACCTGATTCAGAGCCACCAGTGCACGGTGGCGATCTGAACTGACGAAATTCTCGGCTACTCTGTTAGCTTGATTTGCCTGCCGGCTGAATGTCGAATTTGACCCAAGCAGACATCGGCACTCATGCCACGACCACCCTACGCGGTAGCGACGCACCACCTCCACGATGCGGCATTGGGGCGGAGAGCCAGCGGTCGGCCTCAATATGTGCTTAGGCTCGGCGATCACGACTCACCGATGTCGACGACGGTCGCTAGGTCGCAGATCATCTGAGAGTGGAACATCACGGGCCAGCCGTCCTGCGGATCAATTCCGAAGGAATGCGTCATAACGGGCTCGAAGGCGCCGAGCGCATCCTGCTCCGCGTTGAGCTTGTCCCAGTCCTCGTAGCGGTGCTCTGCGCTTGCCTTGTCCATCTGCTCCCCCATCCGCCGACTATCGCAAAATGACACTAAGGGCGGCAACGGCCCGGCTACCACAGTCGAATACGCGCCCGGGAGCGGTCGACCCGAACTAAGCGCAAGACAGGCATATCTTTCGCAGCTAATGTTCCAGCGCTGCAGGGGACGGCCGATGAAGAGCCAAGAAATTCTGCCCCACACCACCCGTCTCGGCTCGGTTCATCTACGCGTCGTCGACATTCCAGCCGCCTTGCCGATCTGGCGTGACATAGTCGGCCTCTCGACCCTGACCAGGGACGGCGGGATCGCCGAACTCGGCGTCGACGGCAAGACCCTCATTGTGCTGCACGCCGGAGCAACAACCGTCCTGCCGTCAAACTCTCGCGATCTCTTTCATGTCGCCATTCATGTCACGACACGCAAGGAATTGGCCCGGGTCGCCGCCCGGCTGCGTGCCTCCGGCCTGAGGCACAGCGCCCAGGATCATCTGATCTCGGAATCCCTTTACGTTTCCGACCCTTCAGGCAACGGAATCGAGATCTGCTTCGACACACCCGGGCGCTTCGCTTCCAGGGAAGAGATAGCTGGCGGCGGTGTTTCGCTTGTCGCCAGGGACGGCACAAGGCATTCCGGGCTCGAACTTCTGGATATCGATCGATTGCTGGAGGAGCTCGACACGGCGGACCGTGTCAAGGTTCCGCTGGCGGCGGATAGCTTCATCGGTCACATTCATATGCGCGCGCGGTCGCCCGAAACGCTGATGGCGTTCTACCTCGGCGTGCTTGGCTTCAGGCCACATATCCAGTCTGCAACGTTTGGCCTGTTCGACTGCGGCACCGAGGAACGCCCGCACACGGTAGCATTCAACATCTGGACTCGCGACGAGTTGAAGGAGCCACCACCCGGCGCGGCAGGTCTGGAGCATTTTACACTCGTGCTTCCCGGCCAGGAAGACCTCGCGGCCATCGCGCGACGTCTCGGCGATGCGCACATGCCCTCGCTGCAAACGGACGGAGCGCTGGACTTCTCCGATCCCGAGGGAAACCGCCTGCGGATGGTGCTCGCAAGCGACTGATCTGACGGGTGTAGGTCTGAACGGGGGGACAATGGCGATAAGGGTAATTGGAACGGGCTTTGGCCGGACAGGAACGGACTCGATGCGCGAGGCGCTGACGATCCTTGGCTTCGGCCCCTGTCACCACATGTCCGAAGTCATGGCCAATGAAGACCAGAAGCGGCTTTGGCGTGCGCTGGCGAAGGGCGCGGCACCAGACTGGAACCAGCTGTTTGAGGGATACGCGTCATGCGTCGACTGGCCCTCGGCACACTATTGGCGTGACCTGATTGAGTTCTATCCGGACGCCCGGGTCATCCTGACATACCGCTCGCCGGAAAGCTGGTGGAAAAGCTTCGAGAAAACGATCCTGGCAGGCATCAGCCACAGCACGGATCAGGAGTCGCTGGGTCTTGCCTTGATCTCCAGGCAGGTCTTCGGCGGCCGGCCGTACGATCGCGCCAATGCCATCGCCGTCTACGAAGCCAATGTAAGGGCGGTCATTGCGACGGTGCCGCCGGGTCGGCTGCTCGTCCACAATCTGGGAGATCGATGGAAGCCGCTCTGCCTGCATCTTGGCGTGCCAGTACCGGACCAGTCCTATCCCAATCGCAACAACACCAAAGACTTTCAGTCGGCTCTTGCACAGAACTAGTCTGACCATCTGCATTGGATGGAAGCAGACCTTCGGATCAAAGGACCGGTGACCGTGATGCGCCCACGAGGAGACGTTCGCTGCTGTCCGGTTGAGCAAGCATCGTAAATTGCACCGTTACTATAGGGCAGCCCGGCGGCGCGGAGGGCCTCGCCGAGCGAGACCGCGAGCGCCGGCGGGCAATTCACGCCTGAAAATTGCCTCGCTCTCGGCCCGACCGTGTCGATGAATTTGCGACCTCAATCTGAGTGACCTATGCTCAAGCAATGCAACATCTCAGTTCGTTGACCGCTAGGCCCCCGCATGGATATTCCGACAAAGAACTCGATGCCTTTGTCGAGTTGGTTGTTTCGGAGGGCGACGTTTCCCACTATGGGCTGCTTGAACGCATCAAGGGTGCGCGGGGCCTAGTCATGCTCTATGACGGTAAGAAGCTGGTCGGAACTGCGGCGATTAAAAATCCAGAGCCGGACTATCGAACCGCCGCCTTTGCCAAGTCGAAATCAAATGCGGACGCCGCCGCCTACCCAGTCGAACTAGGGTATGTGGTCGTCGCAGAAAGCCATCGCCGTCATAAATTGGGCTGGCGTCTCGTCGACGCCGCGCTCTCATTCGCAAGCGGATCAGCCGTGTTCGCTACAACACACAGCAATAATGCCGCCATGCGGCGAATCTTGCCGGCTCGCGGTTTCACGGCCAATGGGTCTCCCTACCCGTCCACCGAACATCCCGGTCAGGAAATTCATCTGTTCCTTCGTGGGTAAGCGCCCTGAGGACCGAACCTGGCCCTATAGCCCGAGCACGCGGTCTTGTTCGACTTGCGGCAGAAAGCTTAGTATCCCTCGAGGAACGACTGCAGCACCAACCGCGCCGATCCGCCGGTAACGTGCAGAGCCTACGAGGCGCAGCATGGCTAACCCCTCGCCTCTCATGCAACTGTCGTGGCTGACTGATAGGGTGAGCAAATGGTCAAATTTCAACCCGATGACTGGCGCAGCGTCACACCGAGAATCGTCACCGACGACGTCAGGGGCTTGGTCGAATTTCTCAAAACCGTATTCGACGCGACCGGCGAGTACCGGACTGGGGCGCCGGCAGAGATGAAGATTGGCGACCCTATCGTGATGGTCAGCGGCGATGGCGAACGCGAAGCAATGCCGGCTTTCCTCTAGGTGTATATAGAAGACACTGACGAAACGTACCGGCGTGCAATCGGTGCGGGCGGAGAGTCGATTGAGGAACCTAAGGACACGCCTTATGGCGACCGAC
Organism: Mesorhizobium sp. M1396; assembly: GCF_040317725.1. Classification (NCBI taxonomy): domain Bacteria; kingdom Pseudomonadati; phylum Pseudomonadota; class Alphaproteobacteria; order Hyphomicrobiales; family Phyllobacteriaceae; genus Mesorhizobium; species Mesorhizobium sp. M1396. The sequence continues at coordinate 5,723 of NZ_JAMYLA010000096.1, forward strand.
GAGCGATGATGCAGGATGAGTGGGGGAATAGATGCCAGATCGCGACACATCGGGAAGACTTGTCAGTCAACGAAATTTGAGAATGGATGCGCGGAGGCTGACTTGTTCCGGTTGGGGATGAGTCCTGTCCAACCGCTCCGCCCTAGCGTGTTAACGCTAATCAGAGGCACGGACACATCAATCTTCTTTAGCGGACTTTGTAGAACCGGCCAGCATCATCGTCCAATTTTTCTTGAGTTCGGCCTTGGTCTTTTCGTCAACCTTGGCAGCAGGACCCATGTTGATCTGCCCCCCCACGTCACCCTTGTCTTCTTCCCGTCCGAGTCGAGCGTAGCGGAAATCGATCTAGCTCGGATCACTCCTGACCTTGAAGCGTGCTGCCTCTTCCGAACCGCGGGTGGCGTCGCCGGCGCTGTAGGAATGCGCGCCAGCGCCGGCGAGCTTGCCGCCATCGACGATCAGATATTCCTCACGGATCGGCCGGCCTTCGAACCAGCATTCGAGAATTTCGCGGGTGCCCGCGGCGTAGCGCGCCTGGGCGGAGAGCGACGATCCTGAAATGTGCGGCGTCATGCCGTGATGCGGCATCGATCGCCACGGATGATCCTTGGGAGCCGGCTGCGGGAACCAGACGTCGCCGGCATAGCCAGCGAGTTGGCCACTCTCCAGCGCGCGGGCGATAGCGTCACGATTGCAGATCTTGCCGCGCGCCGTGTTTACCAGATAGGCGCCGCGTTTCATCCTGGCGATCATCGTCTCGTCAAAGAGGTTTTCCGTCTCCGGATGCAGAGGCGCATTGATCGTCACCACGTCGCAGACGCCGACCATGGATGCGGGGTCCTTGTGGAAGGTGACGCCAAGCTCTTTCTCGACCGCCTCAGGCAGGCGGTGGCGATCGGTGTAGTGCAACTTGACGTCGAACGGCTTCAGCCGGCGCAACACCGCGCTGCCGATCCGGCCGGCACCGACGGTTCCGATCTGCATTCCCTCGATATCGTAGGAGCGTGCGACGCAGTCGGCGATATTCCAGCCGCCTTTCACGACCCACTGGTAGGACGGGATGTAGTTGCGCACGAGCCCCAGGATCATCATGACCACATGCTCGGACACGCTGATCGAATTGCAGTAGGTCACCTCGGCGACCGTGATGCCGCGGTCCATGGCGGCCTGAAGATCGACATGATCGGATCCGATGCCGGCGGTGATCGCAAGCTTCAGTCTGCTTGCCTTGGCTATTCGTTCTTCAGTCAGATATGCCGGCCAGAACGGCTGCGAGATCACGATTTCGGCGTCAGCGAGCTCGCGTTCAAAAATGCTGTCGGGACCGTCTTTGTCCGAGGTCACTACCAGGCTGTGGCCCGTGCTTTCGAGAAATTTCCTCAGGCTGAGTTCGCCCGACACGCTACCGAGCAAGACCCCTGGTTCAAAGTCGATGGCCTTCGGCGTGGGAAGTGTCTGGCCGCCGGGATAGCTGTCGAGCTTTGGCAGGCCGTCCCGCGCATATTTTGTCGGATAACCGTCGACCGGATCGTCATAGAGGACGCAAACGACCTTTGCCATTGTGTATCTCCCTTCGTCTGACAACGAAGAGGAAAACGCTCTGTTGTTAGCGCTGCCGGCCAACGACGGTCAGCATCGCGATGCTCTGTTGAATTGCTGGTGGGGAGCAGACTCATCTGCCGGCGCTTCCTCATTCGGAAAGTTGTGCGCTATTGCGTATTACATGGAAGACCCGGGCATGGTTTCAAGTGCTGCGGGCGGCAGTGGTGCAGCGTTCAATTTCCCTTGTTTCAGACCGCGCGCACGGCCTGCTGACAACAAATGCTTGATGCGGACACTTCAGAATTGCCGAGGTCGGGCACCGTGCATCACTGACAGGCTCCTACTTCGTAACCGCTGTTCCTGGGCCGCCCCAGCAGGGATGTAGCTCCCCCCTTTGTTGACGCGATGTAGGTGGCGGATCATGATAACCAAGGGCGCAAAGAGCGACACCTCATGCTGGTGGGAGGATAAAAATGCAGCCACTTGTCATCGACGCGAAGCCTCAACCTATTTCAATTGATCCCGCTAACGCTGCAGTTCTCGTCGTGGACATGCAGAATGACTTCGGCTCCAAAGGTGGAATGTTCGACAGAGCCGGAATCGATATCTCCGGCATTCAACGGGCTGTCGACCCTACTGCCAGCGTAATAGCTGCCGCTCGCAATTTGAGAGTGCCCATCGTCTATCTGAAGATGGGGTATTATTCCGACCTCTCGGACCTTGGGACGTCGGACGCCCCCAACCGTATCCGACATCTCCAGATCTTTGGGGTCGGTGAGAGCATGACAGCCCCGGATGGTAGCGAGAGCCGGATTCTGATCCGCGACACCTGGGGAACAGATATCGTTAACGACCTCAAGCCAGAGGCAGGGGATGTCGTCCTCTACAAAACGCGGTTCAGCGGTTTCTACGAGACCGAACTCGATTCTGTTCTGAAGACCGCAGCCATCAAACACCTCATCGTGACAGGATGCACGACCAGCGTGTGTGTGGAGTCGACAATTCGGGATGCCTTCTTCAGGGACTATCACTGTATACTGCTGACGGATTGCACTAGCGAGCCCATCGCCTGGGACGCCTCAAGGAGCAATCATGATGCCTCGATCATGCTCGTGCAGATACTCTTTGGATGGACATCGACGTCCGACCATTTCCTGAAGGCGATCGAGGAGCGAGTTCAGGGGCGTCTTGAACTAGCCGAATGAGTTGGCGAGGCCGCGTATCACCCGAACTCAGATCACGGCCTTGAGATTGGGTGCCGTGACGTAGGCCCATGGCAGGAGATCGTTGATTCGGCTGTTGGGATAGCCGTTGACGATCCTAGTGAGGACGTCGGCGAGATAGCCGAGTGGCTCGACGCCATTGAGTTTGCAGGTTTCGATCAGCGAGGCGATGACTGCCCAGTGTTCGGCACCGCCGTCGGAGCCGGCGAAGAGCGCGTTTTTGCGGTTGAGTGCGATGGGTCGAATGGACCGCTCGACGGTGTTGCTGTCGATCTCGATGCGGCCGTCGTCAAGGAAGCGCGAGAGGCCTTCCCAGCGCGAGAGCGTGTAGCGGATCGCCTCGGCGAGCTTTGTCTTCTGGCTGATCAGACCGAGTTTCTCGCGAAGCCAGGGCTCGAGATCGACGACGATGGCGCGGCTTTTGTCTTGACGCATCGCACGACGCTCGTTGGCCGATCGGCCACGGATGTCATCCTCGATCTTGTAGAGTTCGCCAATCCGTCTGAGCGCCTCGCTGGCGATCGGCGCGGGACCGGCTGCCGCCAGTTCATAGAAGCGTCGGCGCACGTGTGCCCAGCAGAAGGCGAGCGTCACGCCGCTTTTGTCGGCCAGCACACGATAGCCGCCATAGCCGTCGACCTGAAGGATTCCGGTGAAGCCCGCGAGATGAGCGATCGGACGCTCGGCCTTTCGGTCCGGCGCATAGACATAGGCGACGCCCGGCGGGTCGCTCCCCTCCCATGGTCGGTCATCGCGGGCATAGGCCCAGAGTTGACCTGTCTTAGTCTTGCCGCGGCGGGGATCGAGCACTGGCGCGGTCGTCTCGTCGGCGAAGAGTTTTGGCGAGGACTTCAGCTTGCCAAGCAGCCGCTCGTGGACCGGACGCAGGTGCCAGGCGGCGCGGCCGACCCAATCGGCGAGCGTGGAGCGATCGAGATTGATTCCCTGACGGGCGTAGATCTGCGCCTGGCGATAGAGCGGCAGATGATCGGCATATTTGGACACCAGCACCTGCGCGACGGTGGTCTCAGTCGGCAGGCCGCCTTCGATCAGCCGCGCGGGCGCCGGAGCCTGCACGACAACGTCCTCGCAGGCGCGGCAGGCATATTTTGGCCGGCGCACCACGATCACGCGCAGCTGCGCCGGAACGATGTCCAGCTGCTCGCTCACGTCCTCGCCGATCCGGTGCAGGCCATTGCGACAGCACGGGCAGGCATGGTCCTCGATGTCGACGACCATCTCCGTGCGCGGCAGGTGGGGTGGCAACGCACCGCGGTTCGCCCGGCGCTTGGCGATACGCGCCTGACGTTCGCCAGGATCGGGCTGTTCCTTCTCTTCCTCGCCGGCGGCCTCGATCTGCTCGGCCTCTTCGAGCCCCAGCAGCAACTGATCCTCGGGAAGCGTCTCCGCACGACGGCCGAAGCGATGACGCTGCAATTCCTTGATGATCTGGATCAGGCGGGCATTCTCGACGTCGCGCGCCAGGACCATCGCCTTCAGCGCGTCCGGATCGTCGGGAAGCTGGTCAGCCGTCATCGCCATGACCGGATCAGACCATATTCGTCAACGCCGGGCGACAGTGGAATCCAGGCTGATTCACTTGGTCGCGGATCAGCCTGCCTGCGCCGGAACGCGGGTCCGGCGCGCCTCATGGACGCGCCGCCAGTCGAGCCCTTCGAGTAGCGCCGAGAGCTGCGCGCCGTCAGCCGCATCATGCCATCATGCACTTTCGGCCAGCGGAATTCCCCATCCTCCAAACGCTTGGCATAGAGGCAGACGCCGGTGCCGTCCCAGAAGATCAGCTTGATCCGGTCGGTTCGCTTCGCCCGGAAGACGTAGACGGCCCCACTGAACGGATCGGCCCCCATCGTCTCTCGCACCAGCGCGGACAATCCTTCTGCCCCTTTCCGGAAGTCCACCGGCTTCGTCGCCACCATCACCTTGACCGCGCCGGTCGGGCCAATCATGTCGTCGCCTTCAAGGCACGGATCACGGTGGCCACCGTCTTCGCATCAGCGCCTCGGCCGACACGCATCGCCACTCCGTCGATCTCAAGCTCGATCACGCCGGCGTCTCGGGTGGCTTGCCGTTTCGGCTGCTTCGGTGGACGCCTGGCTGCAGGTTCCGGCACCACCACAACCGCCGGCACGAAGGTCGGGGATTCCTGCTGCGCCGAAGCAGCCCGTTTGCGCGCTTCGCGACGCCAGGCGAAGACCTGTTGCGGCCTGAGACCATACCGGCGGGCGACCTCGGAAATGATCGCGTTCGGTTCCAGCGTCTCCGCGATGATCCGCGACTTGTCATCCACCGACCAATGACGCCGACCGCCAGCACCGTTGATCACTTCGAAACGTCGAGGCTGTCGCTCCGGGTTAAGCGTAAGGTCAAGTCCAGACACAAGCCGATCTCCGATCCCAATGCAGAACCGGCAACCTCACAGATTGCGACCACTCCCGAAAGGTGGCCCGGAAACATCGCTTACCAAACAACCTGTTAGTCAGCGCTTATAAAGCAGAGGAATCTCGGATCGTTTGCCGCTCGGACGGTATTGCCGAGCCAGTTCGCAACGCTCACCAGCCAGCGCTACAAGGCTAGCCTTTCCACAATGCGGGCCGTTTGTTGCCTTTTTACAGAAGATACGAAAACGCCGCTCGACCGGAAGGGAGCGGCGTTTACCAAGTGTGGTGTCCTACCCTAGACGAAACCCCGATTTGGTCGGGGCCGTCGGACTTGAACCGACATTTCCAGCTTGTTCGCTATCAGTCTATACGTGGTGTTTTCCTGTCGTCCTTGCAAGCGCCATCGGCGCAGCTTTGCAGGGTGTGCAAGGATAGTCGGAGTCCATCCGAATTCCGCAATTGAACGACCGCTGCTTTCCGGCTTCCGTGACGCGCACACTCGCTGGTTCTGCCGTCAGCAATGTCATCAATCGACCGGTCGCGTTCGACGCGCTCGGAACGCCGATGATGCAACGATATCCTGACTCGCCGTAACGGCAGACGCTGGCCCTGTCGCCTAACTGCTCCGTCACTGTTTTCAGTGGAGCGGAAGCCCGCGCCGAAAAATACTAGAAGCCCCGCTCCTGCGGTAATGCAGTTCACTTAAGTTGGGCTGGATGAGGATCTGGTAAGACCTATCGAGCAGGATGGAGATTCGTTTCCATCCTGTTCG
>NZ_JAMYLA010000097.1:0-10882 GCF_040317725.1 Mesorhizobium sp. M1396
GTTTCTCCTTCCGTCCTTGTTTGGCCGTTCATTCCATATCTAAGATAGGACTTTGTAGTGACCGTTCCCCTTGCCATCCGGGTTTTGACCGCGCCTCGATACCGGACCGATCAGTGCCCGCTTCATCAACGTAGCAGCCCAAATTGGCCCCTTCGCGCAAATCACCCCATGATAATGCAGGAAATCTGCGTGTTTCAGCCGAAAACCCGGAATCTTGCAGTGGCGTGCAGGGCCGTCATTTTTGAACCGCACCCCGACGAACCGGCCGTCGCCATCGCACGCCACGATCGGCTGGAAGCCGTATTTGTCGTAATGGGCGTCGAACAGACGCAATTGCTGGCCACCTTGCACGGCATCAAGACGCTGATCAGCCAGAAGCGACGGGTGTTACTGACGGCCCGCAAGCTGGTGCAAGAAAAGTCCATTGCCATCGAGGATGACATTCGGGGGATGCCGCGCAATTTTGGGCTCAAGGTCGGCGTCGTCAATACCGTTGGCTTCGAGACACGGATCCGCGAGTTGGTGGAAGACATGCCGGACTTGGCCAGCATCATGTTGCCGCTGCTGCTGGTTCGTCAAAAGCTGCGCGGGCCCTCATGACCTTGCATCGTCAGTTGCTGGCGGTCATTCGGGATGAACGGCTTGCCGGCGTGTGACGACAATTCCCGGCATCGGTCCAGTGGTCGCGCTGGCCTACAACATCAGCACCATCGATGTTCCGGCTCGCTTCAGGAATCCAAGGCCGGTTTCGGCCCTGCCCTGGATTAACGCCTCGTCAATCGGGTGAAAGCGATCGTGTCGGTCGCATCTCGCGCTGCGGTGATGCTCTGATGAGAGCGCTGCTGTATGAAGCCGTACAATCGCTGCTGACGCGGGTGCAGAAATGGTTGTGGCTGAAAGGGCGATGAATGTCGCCAAATGCCGTGGTTTGCAAAGAGCCGTCGTGGCCCGGGCGCGAAAACTATCAGTAATCATGCATCGGATCTGGAGTGATGGCTCGGAGTTCCAGTATACGAAAGAGACTGCGGCGGCAGCCTGAGCATTCTGGATCGGAGAGGCAACCAAGTTCCGCCTGGTCATCCGCGACGGCTCCGCTCGAGGATATTGGCGCGCTCATATTCGGCGATGACGCCCTAAACCTGGAGCAAAAGTATCATCCTCTGCCGTGCCACCAATGGGGCGGTTCAGGAAGACGATCTCCACACCGGCACGACGGAACTCGTCGATTAGCGGCGCCTGATGGGCGTAGCGGCGGGCGAGTCGATCGGGAGCATTGACGTAGAGACGCTCGACGTGGCCACTGGCAACTGCATCCCTTAGCCGCTCCAGCGCTGGGCGAAGTAGAACCGAACCACTGTAGCCGTCATCCAGATAGCTGTGACCTGGCTCAAGCACGAAGCCATCGGTGGCAATGCGTCCCTGCAACGCAATGACCTGACTGGAATCGTGTTGTCGAGCGTCTGGGCCTCGCTGAATGCCCGTGCATAGAGCGCACATCGAGTCTCGGTCATTGCTTACCTCCCGATTTCGCTGTCACGTCCGTCACCTTCGATGAAAGGTCCGGGCGACGTTCCGGCCGCCGGCTCGTGCGCTGGATCGTCGGCAAAAAGGCGGGCATAGGCCTCGAGCAGATGTTGGGTGCCGGTTCTTGTCGCTTCGAACCACCTGCACGCGCAGCACAGGGCGATCCATGCGCCGGACCATGTGCGCCTCCATAGGCCGGCTCGCAGCTGGGCCGTCGATAGCGTAAATCCTGTGGCGGCTCTGATTCGCCCGCGACAAATCGACTCGCATTCCGACCACCACGATCCTCAACAAGCTGCCGCCTACGGCTTGGACGCTCGATGCGCACCGACCACTCAAAGGCAAACTTGGCAACATTGTACAGCGGTTCACGACCCAGCGGCGGGGCAGGAGGAACGGCAGGTCGAGTGGCACTCTATATCGCGCCGGGCAAGCCAATGACGTTGTTGCCACGCTCGTTGCGCGCACCGCCTTGGCGAACCTGCAGCTCAGCTCGAAGCCCTGACCGCCCACCCCACGAGCGAGGAGGAGACAAGCCGGACAGACCAAGCAGCATGATGTGGTGCCCCTCGATCCGGGAGTAAGAAGGATCATCCTCGCCACGCTACTCGCCGAAGCGTTCGATGCCTGCAGGGAAGCGACTACAGGCGTCGCGCCCGTCGAGCAAGAGTGGCGTCGCCCTAGAAAAACTGTTATTATCGGCTTCTCAACGCCGTTGTACCATTGGGCGCGGTCGCCGCGGGAACGCTGCGAGTAGCAGGCAATTTATGCCGCCCTTCGAGGCCAAGATCACAGCCATGGTCGCGCAATCCGATCGGTCGCCGACCGCCGGTCAAAACGGCAGGGCTATCGCATATGGAAATTCGCCGTTCCGATGTACTTGCCGGCTTCGAATCCAAACCGAGAACAAAGCAGAATCGGATCGCGAAGGGACGCATTGGAGTCCAAATTCGCGCGTTACGGAAATACTTCGAGCTCCAGCGTCTATTCTCATATGCGATTCCCCTGGTCAAAACGGGGGGAGCCGCAGCCCGGAATTGGGGTCGTGGTGCGCAAACAGCCAAGAATGCAGATTTTCTGCGAGACCGACGGGTCTTCGCGCAAAAACAGCCTTTTGAGGCGTGCTAGGAAGGCATAACCACTAGGCAGGAGAGAATGCCTGGTCCAGCAACCCCGGAGTGAAGGACGACCACGAGATGAATTATGAGAAACCTTTCCTTCCCGCTGAGTTTGCACGCCGTGTTTACGACGTCAAGGAACGCATGGAACGAGCAGGACTGGATCTGCTAATCTGCCAAGATCCGGCGAATATGTATTGGCTGACTGGCTTTGACGGCGCTTCATTCTACGTACCTCAAGCGGTCTTGGTGCACCTCCAATCGGACATGCCGATCTGGTTCGGACGGCTCGTTGATGTAAATTCCGCTCATATTACGACAGATTTATCCGCTGAGAACATAGTATCGTTTTCCGATAAGCGGCTTCACCATCCTGTGCTGCATCCCTTCGATGACCTTTGCAGCCTGATCGATTCACGTGGATGGGGATCTGATCGCGTCGGTGTTGAGCTCAACGCGCACTACTACACTGCACGGGCGCACCAACACCTTGTTAAAGGCCTTCCGAATGCAAAGTTCGCCGATAGCCGCGAACTAGTTAATTGGGCCAGACTCGTTAAATCGGAGGCCGAACTCGTCTATATGAGAGAAGCGGGCCAGATGGTCAGCAACACAATGCGGAAGGCAATTGCAACCCTGAAGCCAGGGGTTCCGCAACACGAAGTTGTTGCCGAGGTATTTGGGTCTCAGATACGAGGACTCGACGGAAAATATGGCGACTATAGCGGTTTCCCTCTTATCCAAACTGGCGAACAGACCAACGCCCCGCACCTCAGTTGGACCGATGAACCCTTACCAACGTCTGGCTTGGTTTTAATGGAGTTTGGCGCAACGCGACGGCGCTATTGTGCGCCGTTGTGCCGTACCATTCACATTGGAAAGCCACCTGAAGAGGTCACGCGTCTCGCGAACGTCATAGTTGAAGGTGTTCATGCCGCGCTCGATATGGCGAAACCAGGGGTCGTTGTCGAAGAGGTCAATGCCGTCTGGCTGAGTATTCTTGAGCGCAATGGGTATAGCAAGATAGGCCGCTCCGGCTACTCAATCGGCCTCAACTATCCGCCGGACTGGGGCGAACGTACGGTTAGTATTCGCTCGGACGAGAGGACTGTTCTTCAAGCCGGCATGTGCTTTCATTTCCAATCAGGGGTCCGGCTCCATGACTTCGGGGCCGCAATATCAGAGTCATTTGTCGTCACCGAAAGCGGTGGTGAACGGCTGGCCAATGTCGATCGCCGCTTGATAGTCGTGGAATAGCTCGTGGCTCTTTCGGTTCAACGCTCACCGCCAGTTGGCCGAGCGTGATCATTGGCTCTCCGCAGCATGAGCAGCGATGCGCCACCGCAAGGTGCTAGGCGGCGACAGCGGCGCTTTCGGCGTCCGGTTCGAGATCGTTCTGCTGCGATCCGGCCAGCAGCCCGTGGCACAGGTCGAGCTTGGCGGCGCGATTACCGTCGGCGAGGAAGCCGTAGTGGCGGATGCGATGGAAATCGTCAGGCAGCGTGTGCAGGAGCGTCCCTGACCGCGGTAATGACGACCACTCCTGCTCGCCATGCCTGCTCTGGGACGCTGTGCGGGTCATGGTGCGCCTATTGAAGCAGGCTAATGCCTTGGCCGGTGGCGCCGGCCTGGAATGGCGCGATCATTGCCGCGCGGCCAAGAAGCGCGCCCGCAAGATCCAGTTCACACGCGGCCGACCCGACCGCGTCCAACTCTACCGTGAACTGATAGGCCAAGGTCGCGCAGGCGATCGCGATCTGCTGTCGCTCCGGTCGTGCATGAGTGCCGAGGTCACAGTGCTGTCCAGCCGCACGACCGCACCATCTTCCAGTTTTGGCTGGCGGGCATTCGACAGCAGCGCCCGATTGATCTCTTCCCAGGTCTCGGGCCGGATCGCGCTGATCGCCTTTTGCAGCACCGACTTCCGCGGGCTCCAGGACCACGGCAGGCGGGCACAGGCCCGGAACGATGCCGAGTCCTCCAGATGAAATGCCAGCTCCTGATAGGTCAACTGCCGGTATTGCTTGAGAAGCGCGCAACGCAAGACCGCTTCAGCAGGTAGGCCTTGCCGTCCGGTGGCCCTGACGCCGTGCCGACCCAAATCTCGCGCCATCAAGCCAAGCAGATCGCGGCGCTCGTCCAGCCAGTGCGACCATCGCCTTCAGTTCGTGGCCGATCTCGTGCGCGGCGAAAAGATCGAATATGCTGGCTTGGACGTTGCGTTCTTGTCGCATTGTCGGCTCCGGCGGTTGCAGATTGTGCTTTGGAATCAGTGGCATGAAACCAAAGTGTACCTGAAACCGCCGGGCCTTGCCTTCGCAAAATCTCGATTTAGGCAATAACATCAATGGTTTGGCGTTTACGGACTGAAACTAGTCTAGCTTGAAGTTCCAAGGCATGAGCATTTCGATTTCGGCGGCGGGCCAGCTTTGAGCGATTCGGGTCAAGGTCTGGGAGAGCCAGGAGAGCGGATCAACGGCATTCATTTTGGCCGTTTGCAGCAGTGCCGCCACGGTCGCCCAAGTTCGTCTACCGCCCTCGCTGCCGGCAAATAGGCTGTTTCACGAGTAATGTCTGGGGCCTGATGGCGCGCTCGACGATGTTGGAGTCGATTTCGATGCGACCGCCCGTGAGAAAGCGTTCCAGCGCCTCGCGCCGAGTGAGCGCGTAGCGGATCGCCTCGGCAGTTTTGGATTTTCCGGAGACCTTGCCCAGTTCCTTTTCCCACTGCTCGAAGAGGCTCGTGACGCGGACTTTTCCTAACGCAGCGCAGCGCGGCTATCGGCATCCTTGCCGCGGACCTCGTCCTCGACCTCACACGGTTTGCTCATGGCTGTGACCGAAGCCGTCGCGCCCTGCGAGATCCCACTGATATGCAGTTCGTAAAATTTGCGCCGCAGATGCGCCCAACATCCTGCGAGTTTGATCGTTTCGTTGCTGCCGGATTTGGCACGCGCCTTGAGCAGGTTGGTACAGGCCGAGTAGCCATCCACCTGCAGGATGCCATTGAATCCGGCGAGATGGCGCGCCACGCAATCCGCACCCCTGCTGTCTTCAAAGCGATAGGCAACCATCGGCGGACTGGTGCCGCCGAACGGTCGATCATCGCGCGCATAGGCCCATAGCCAAGCGTGGTCTTCCCGGACCCCGGGGCAAGCGTGGGCAAGGACGTCTCATCGGCAAAGACCCTTTCGCCCTCCTTGATGCGCTCCAGGATGTAATCAGCAAGCATCTGCAGCTCGAAGCCCAGATGCCCCCATCCACTGCGCCATCAGCGATCGGCTGAGTTCGACGCCATCACGCAGATAGATCGCCTCCTGCCGGTAAAGCCGAAGGCCATCGGCGTATTTCGACACGGCGATATAGGCAAGCAGCCGCTCTGTCGGCAGGCCGCTTTCGATGATGTGCGTCGGCGCCAGTGCCTGGACCACGCCGTCCCGATCCCGGAAGGCATATTTGGGACGGCGCGTCACGATGACCCGGAACTTCGGCGGCACGACGTCCAGCCGCTCGGACCGATTCTCGCCGATCAGAACCTTTTCCAGCCCTGCGCAGTCGGCTGGGATTTCCGGTTTGACAACTTCCTCGATGCGTTCGAGATGAGCGGCAAAGCCCTTGCGCGGACGCGCGGCACGCTTCGGCTTGTCCTTGACCGCCTGATCGAGTTCGCTCTAAATCGCGGAAAGGCCAGTCTCGACCTCTTCGAAGGCAAAGGAAGCCTGCTCGTCGTTGATTGACAGGCGCAGCCGTTCGGAACGCTTGCCGTAGTGCGCGCGCTCCAGCACCTTCACGATCGACGTGAGGTTGGCGATCCGCTCGTTGGCGCTTCTCTCGACGGCCATCAGCCGGGCGACCTCCGCCGTCGCTGCTGCAAGCTGAGCTTCGTTTGCAGCCTGCTCGCTGGCCATCGCAAGGATCATCGCCTTCAGCGTCTCGACGTCGTCCGGCAGATCGGGAGCAGGCAAACCATGCGGGAAGGAGAGCACAAAAACAGCCGCTTTCCCAACCATTACAGCCAATGATCCATCTTGCCGCAGGCCCCCGCTGCCGTCCCACCACACGATGCGAACACGGTCCGCTCGCTTCGAGCGGAACACGTGAAGCGCTCCAGAGAACGGGTCGAGACTGCCATCCTCACCAGAGCCATCAACGATGCGGCTCCCTTGCGGAAGTCGACCGGCTGGCACGACACGTAAACGACAACTCCTGAGGCGATCATGCCTTGCGCACCGCGCGCATGATCTTGACCAGACGATCGGGATCAACATCGCCGCCGACGCGCACCACCACATCGCCGACGACGATTTCCACCATCTCACTGCCCACCGCTTCAAAGCGCGTGAACCTGACCGGCTTGACCTGCCCCCCTGTCAGCGGCGACACCGCTCCAGACGCCAGCGCCTTGCGACGCCACGCATAGACCTGCGAAGGGTCCAGTCCGTGAGAGCGGGCCATCGCCGAAACATTGCTCCCCGGCGCCAACGCCTCCCCAACAAGCCGCGCCTTGTCCTCGTCCGACCAATGACGCAGCTTACGTCGCGACCGCAACGGCTCCGCCGTCAAAACCTCGAAGCTTCGATAATGAGTCACACTGTCGCTCATAGGATTCTCCGCATGATTCATGCAGAAAATGAGCCAGCAATGGTCCCAAAGCTACGTGGGATGGCCTGCCCACTTACAGAAAACCATCCACAAACTGGCCGTTACCTGCAATTTCGAAATCTGCAGATCGGCCAGTTCCTATGGGATATCAGCAGCTTCCGATTTCTTCACGGTCGACGGTGTAGCGGCCGAAATAGGCCAGCACTGCTTCGGCCCGCCGAACGGCGGCTTGGCGTAGACGCCCCATTGACGGCGACGAGTCTCGGCAAGCAAGCAGTCGAAGGCATCAGGCTTTGGCAGGAAGTGAGATCGCCGAAGAACGATTTGCACCACGCAGTCATCAATGGTCGTCCGATGCGGGCGCTTGTCGGCGGCGCTATTCGTCAATTGGCAAAGAAAACGATGCCTTAATCCGATCCATTGCGACCATTGTCTTAACTGCCTTTATGTCGGGTTGTTCGTGAAAAAAGCGTCGTGTAAATGCCTCATAATCCGCCATGTCGCGCGCAGAAACTACGAGAACGAAATCGGCGTCACCTGTCACATAATATGCACTCATGATCTCAGGCGTGCGCCGAACCGCTTGCTTAAATCGATCAATAATATCTGAGCGATCGCGCTCGAGACTGACCGACACCAGCATGAGCATGGGCCGTCCGACGGCTTCTGGCGAAACTATGGCAACATCAGCCTCAATCACACCGGTATCGCGAAGTCGCTTCAATCGCCGCTGACAAGCGGTAGCCGACAGCCCAGCCAGTTCGCCCAATTCATCTGTCGTAAGGCGATTGTTACGCTGCACAGCGTTGAGAATCTTCAGGTCAATTCGATCCAAATCCATTCATATTCTCTGCAAAAAAACTCGACTCTGAGCAGGAATGCGGCGTCCTGATGCCGATATTAGCCAGATATCCGCACTGAGCAAGGCCTAGAATGAGCAAATTAGGGGCGCTCAGGGTCTGGTGCTGGAGCCGATGAGCGTCACGTCCTCTATGATCTTGCCTATGCGACGCTCCGCCCGAAACAACTGGCTCAAAATGTCTCTCAGTCGATGCCATCTCTCTAAAACTTGTTCCAGATCTGCCTCCTTAGCTGGGCGTAACTAATTAGTCGTCTCAGCCGCTGCTCCATCGAATGTTAGTGACAGATATGAAAAACGATATGCATCCTCTGGATGTTCTTCGACAGGATTACCCAGCAACAATAAACGCCATCTACATGGATGTTGCAAACCAAGGGCTGATCTCAAGAACGACGCTTGCATCTATCGGGCCGCATCTGGACAATCGGCTTCATGGTCGAAACGACGAAGAGCGTATGATGCACCATGTCGAGGGTACCCGCGCCAGGTTCGCGCTATTGATCGGCGCAGTAAAAGAAGAGATTGCTATCACAAAGAACGCATCAGAAGGCATCAATATAATCGCCAACGCTGTCGATTGGAGGCCTGGAGACAATGTTGTTCTGTGCCCGAAACTAGAGCACGCGAACAACATACTGCCTTGGCTTCAGGTCAAGGCCCGCCACAATGTCGAGCTCCGACTGATAGAGCCGGATGCTGGCTCAATTCCAGCTGACGCTCTCGTGAAGGCAATTAACTCTCGCACACGCATTGTCGCGCTTGCCACGGTGACAATGGTACCGGGATTTCGGACAGTGCTGGAGCCAGTCGCAGAAGCATGCAAGCGTTTTGGTGTCTTTCTTTTGGCGGACGGAACGCAATCGGTCGGGATACTCCACACCGATGTTAGCCGACTTGGCGTAGACGGATTAGCGGTTTCGACTGTGAAGGGATTGATGGGTCTTTATGGATCGGGATTTTTGTATTGTCGACAAGAATGGGCCGATAGGCTGAACCCGGCCTACCTTGCCCGTTTCAGCGTAGACTTCGGAAACGCACCTGAATCTGCTCCGGTACCTAGTTCGGTAAAATTGCGCGACGGCGCACCCCGTTTTGATATTGGGCATTACAACTTTCCGGGCATGTTGGCTGCCCACGCATCAATGGGGCAACTACTTGAGATCGGAACCGAAACGATTGAGCGAAGCGTTACATCCCTCGCAAAGCGACTGGCCTCTGGTCTTTTGGAACTTGGGTTGCCGGTCTGTGGCGGACCTCCAGGGAGCCACACCGGAAGTATCGTAGCCCTTGGCGACACAGCCGCTCTATCTGAAGCGCGCACGGTCGATTGCCGTATTCAGTCGCTTCATGATCACTTGTTGGACAATCAGGTGATCGTCTCGATACGCAGAGGCATGCTTCGGCTTTCCCTACATCTATATAACACTGCCGATGAAGTTGATCGCGTGGTCGAACTAGCCAAAAGTTGGTCGAAGTAGCAGCAGGCACTAATACCGCGATAATAGGAGAGCTTATGTCGAATGTATCCGCGCAAACTTTGGCGCTCCTTCGGGAGCTTGTCAAAATCGAGAGCGTCAACCCATTACTTTCCCCAAAGGGAAGTGGAGAAAAGAAAGTTGCTGAGTTCCTTGAGACGTTCTGCCGGGAACGAAACCTCCCATATGAAATTCAGGAAGTGGTGGATGGCCGTCCGAACTTTTTCACCTGGGTGCCAGGACAAGACCCGGACAAGCGCATTCTTTTTATCGCTCATATGGACACCGTACCTGTTGACGAAATCAGGTGGGGGTCAGATCCGTTCTCTGGAGAGCAAAAGGCGGGGCGGATCTATGGTCGAGGTAGTTGCGACACAAAAGGTTCACTTGCAGCTATGATGATCGCCCTTAGCACCCTTGGACAGCGGCAACCAAAAGCCACGGTCGTCGTCGCGGCAAGCATTGATGAGGAGGGCCGTAAACTTGGCGCTCGCGCTATTGCTCAGTCAGGCGTGTCTTATGACGCCGCAGTGGTTGGTGAGTGCACTAACTTGGAGCTGGTGGTGGCTCACATGGGTTCCGTCCGCTGGCAAATCGAAGTTGAGGGCGTGGCCGCTCATAGTTCGAGGCCTTATCTCGGAGTCAATGCGATCACGGGAATGGCAAAGATCATATTGGCGCTTGATGAGCATCATCGGGCCTTGGCGTCACGAGTGCATCCATTGGTGGGCCCTCCGCTGCTAACCGTCGGACTAATCGAAGGAGGGTTAGAACTGACCACTGTGCCGCCATCGTGCCGCATCTGGGTCGATCGACGCCTTATACCAGGAGAGCGGCCGCAGGACGCGCTACAAGAGGTGGAAAACATATTGGAAGCCTTTCGCCAAGGCGAAGATAAAATCAAGGTGCGCTCACTGCTCCCTGCTTTGGAAGATCCTGCTCCAAACAGTGCCGAGTCGAGCAAGATTGCTGCAGTGGCAGCAGCGGCCTGTGCTGACGTAGCCGGAACCGGGAAATACGTAGGAGGGCAGGGCGGCTCGGATGCAAACCAGCTATCATTGGCAGGAATTCCCTGCATCGTTCTCGGACCGGGAAGTACCGATCAGGCCCATACGAACAACGAGTTCGTTGAAATAGATCAGGTAGCTAAGGCGGTCGAAATATACCAGAAGATCATGCTTAGCTACTAGGACGTAGTGACGATTTAAGGATTGGGGATTGAACGAAGCCGCTGACGCGGCATTTGGTGCGGGGGTTTGCGGTTGAGGCTTCTGTTTTGAAGGATTGCGGCTGTTGAAGCG
>NZ_JAMYLA010000098.1:0-10622 GCF_040317725.1 Mesorhizobium sp. M1396
GGTTGAAGCAGTCCGCGTCTCGAAAGAGCGGGTCGAGCGACTTGAGGGTGTGATCGAGGAGTTCGTTCCGACCTGGTCACTGGCGCCGATCGTGCGGGCGCTGCAGACCCTGAGGGGCGTAGACTTGATCGTTGCCGTGACATTTGCCACCGAGGTTGGCGACGTGCAGCGGTTCGAGAGTCCGCGCCAGCTTATGGGGTATCTTGGCCTCGTCCCTGGCGAGCGGTCGACCGGCGAGACAGTCAGACGGGGCGGCATCACCAAGGCAGGGAACGGTCGCGTTCGCCATATGCTGGTCGAGAGCGCATGGACCTATCGGCATCCACCCGGCGCAAAGAAGCTGTGCCGTCTGGAGCAGGCGCCACCGAGGGTGCGGGAGATTGTGGAAAGCGCAGACCCGGTTGACGACCCGGTATCCGGATGTGAGTGGACGGGGCAAGAGGACAACGGTGGTCTGCACCGCGATCGCCCGCGAACTGGTCGGCTTCATGTGGGCCGTTGCCAGGGAGGCGCACACAACCTGATCTCGTCGCCGCGGCGACATACATCATTCGCGCATGGGCGGAGGCGGGGCCACGGCAGGGGAATGCCCGTCAGACGCTTTGTGGCCGGCAATGGCCGACGCCCGCAGTAAGATAGGAACAGCCCCAGACGCACAATCGGGAATGCGGTAGCCAACCCGCGCATCAGAGCTTGATCACCGACGTCCTTCAGTTCCGCCTCCACCATGCGCGATCATCAGAATGAGCAGCCGTTCCTCGGATCGGCCGGAGACCCACGTTCCAAACCTTGACAGCGGACATCAGAGCGCTGTTCCGGCGGCGCCTTTCGCGCGTGGATGTAAGGCACGATGCTCGACGCCTTTGAGGGCTTCGAGGAGCGGCTGATGGCCTTGCTCCAGGAGAGCCTTGCGGCAGCGACGCGGCTGGGGGCGGCCAAACCGGCCGACTTCCGTGCGGTGATCGTCGACACCACCGTGCAGGAGAAGGCCATCACCTTCCCGACTGACTCCAAGCTGATGCATCGGGCCCGCGAGCGGCTGGTGACGCTGGCCAAAAAACACGGCATCGGACTGCGCCAGTCCTATGCGCGGGTCGGCAAGTTCGCGCTGATCAAGCATCAGCGTTATGCCCATGCCAAGCAGTTCAAGCGCGCCAACCGGCCGCTCAAGCGGCTGCGCACCATGCTCGGCGCGGAGATCCGCGACATTACCCGCAAGCTCGCCGGGCAGCCCGAACTCACCCAGGTCTTCGCCCTGCCGCTGTCGCTTGCCCGGCGCGTCAGCGACCAGCGGCAGCGCGAGCGCGGCCGCAAGGTCTATTCCCTGCACGCTCCCGAGGTGGAATGCATCGGCAAGGGTAAGGCCCACAAGCCCTATGAGTTCGGGGGCAAGGTCTCGGTCGCCACCACGCTGCAGCGCAGCCGCGGCGGCCAGTTTGTCGCCCATGTCGAGGCGCTGCCCGGCAATCCCTATAACGGCCACACACTGGCCACCGTCATTCCCGCCATCGAGACCGCGATCGGCGCCAATCTCGGCAAGATCGTCGCCGATGCCGGCTATCGCGGCCACAACGCCGCCGAAGGACAAGAGGTTCAAGGTCCATGTCGCCGGCTACAGGCGCGGCCTCACCAAGGCCATCAAGCGGGCACTGCGACGCCGGGCCGCCGTCGAACCGGTCATCGGCCATCTCAAGCAGGACCACCGCATGGGCCGCAACTTCCTGGCCTTCCCGAAGGTGACGCCAACAACGCTATGCTCGCCGCCGTCGGCTACAACTTCAGCCTCTTGCTCATCTGACTGAGGCTTTTGTTTGCCTTCTTCCTGGCGCTGCTTGCAACCGCTCCAGCGTCACCGATCCAGCCACGATCAGCCTGACCTCCGCAGCTCGACCGGAATAGCCTCTGAAACGGGCTCGCCCTCAACGCCGGTGCCGAATGGGCTTTCTTCACGGGAGACCCGTTAAACACCTTATCCTGGATCCACGAAACCGGCAGCAGGCCACTCACCCGCAAACCGGTGCAAACCATCTGCCGCGTTCGCGGCTTCGTTCAGTCGCAAGTGCGAATTGCAAGAAAACCACGGCCAAGTACTCGCAAATCCTACAATGCCAAACCCGCGATCTTCCTCAATCAACACGGTATATCAATGCATAGTTCACGGGCGACCTACACAGCTCGAGAGTCTCGATCTTCTCATCCTCGACAATCTGACGTACGGCACCAAGACCAAGCCGAAACCAGCGTGCTCTTCGAACTCATCTGCGCAAAAATGAGCGCTTTCTATAATGACAATCGCCAAGCAGCCGTTTGGAGAATGGAACAGGGCCTTTCCGGACCCCGTCGTGACCCTCGCCGCGGCGGGCCGACTTGTTCATTACGCAACGATCTTCGACGTGAACGTCGAAAAATACCGGCGCAGATAGGCCATAGACGCCAAACCGCAGCAGCGGGCGCCAATCTGCTGAGGGGCAGATCAATCAGGCCTGTGGCTTCGATTTGTCGCCTCACGGCGCCTTCTCTGATTGTGACAGCTCTCCGTCGGAGAGCATCACCATGCCGATGATGCCCTCCTTCACCAATTGTGCGATCTCGCCATCAGAGAGGCCAAGAAGCCCTGATAGGATGTCCCTGTTATGCTGTCCGAGGGTCGGCGCTGCTGCGCGAATTGCATACGGCCCTTGGCCTTCGCGGATAGGCATCGAGGGTTGCGGATGCGGGCCCACGAAAGCGCGTTCCACTTCTTGCAGAAACGCGCGTGAGGCGAGGTGCCGATCCGCAAGTAGGTCCTTCGGCAGGCGAGCCACGCCGGCGGCAACTTTTGCTGCTTGCAACTCGGACATGGCCTCGTCCGCCTCGCGGTTGCGCGCCCAGGCTGCAATGCCTTCCTCAATTACATCCTCGAAGGCCCGGCGCGCTTCATCAGATTTCAGCGAGGCGTCTGTCGCCCATTCGGGCCGACCAATAAGAACGGCAAGCCTCTGCCACATCTCCTCGTCGGTCGCAGCTATTACGATCCAGTTGTCCTCACCTGCACATCGGAAGCAGCCATGAGGTACAAACTGCGGATGTCGATTTCCATACTTCGGTGGCGGCAAACCACCCATCGAGCCGACGGTGATCCATGGTGCCGCAAACGGCATCATGCATTCGATCTGCGCTAGATCAATGAACTGTCCCTGCCCTGTTTTCAGGGCGTGAATCAGTGCAACCAAAACTGCAACGCAGCCGTTCAATCCGCCGACGGCATCTCCGAAGGCGACATGGCTCATCACGGGCGGTCCGTCAGGATCTCCGATCACACTAGGCAACCCTGAGCCTTGCTCGAGAGTCGAGCCATAGGCCCGGCAAGCGCGATGAACGCTGTCGGCGCCAAAGGCAGACATCGACATCATGACAAGGCGGGGGTTCAGCGTTTTTAGCACGTCGTATCCGAGCCCGAGTTTTGGCAGCACATCGACCGAATAATTGCTGACGACAATGTCGGCTTCCACTACTAGCCGTTTTGCAAGATTGAGGCCTTGTGGCCGCGTCAGGTCGAGTGTGATACCGCGCTTGTTGCGGTTCATGATGCAGTAGCACATCGCCTTCTCGTACAAATGGTCGTCGACGAAAGCGGGGCTTCGATCAACGCCTCGGAACCAGTCCGGATATTGGATGGCCTCGATCTTGATGACGTCCGCGCCGAGATCAGCTAGTGTCCGCGTACACAACGGCCCCGCCCAACCCATCGAGAAGTCGATCACGCGAACCTCCTTTAACGGCTGTCGGTCGGAATAGATGCAGCCGGACGACGTCAATGCGGTTAGGTGTGTCCTGTGTTTCACGTTAGGCTGACGCTCGCCGGGAGTTGGAACCTTCCCTCCCCCGCGAGGCGGCGTCAATGTCAGCCGCTGCATCGAGCCCACGGTCAAGCCTTCTTCTTCACCAAGCAAAACAGGCACGATCGCGCCGCGCGCTCTTTTCTCGGCATCGCAGAGCAGATCGGATATTTCCGGCACTGGCACGATGGGGATTTTCCGTTTCAATCCCTCCTCAAACCAATCTTGCGCTGTTCGCTCCCTCAGCTTTGGGATAAACTGCTGTTCGATATGTTCCATGTGTTGCAGACGATCTTCGGCGAGGACCAGAGCCGGATCGTCACGCAATTCGAATAGGCCAAGCATGTCGCAGAATGCGCGCCATTGTGCCGGCGTCCATGTCGTCACGCCAAGCCAACCGCTCTTGGTTTCGTAAATGCCGACCGGAAAGCCAGGCCAGAAGCGGTTAGTGCCAATCCGGTGCATCACGTTGCCGCGCGCAAATGCCTCAAATATAAGATACTCGCTGACCGTAAGGCTCGATTCGAAAATACTCAGGGACCACGATCGTCCTGCCCCACCCTGCATTCGCGCAACCGCCGAAGAGGCCACAGCAATGAAGGCCCATAGACCGCCAAGGATACCTGTCTGGAAATCGGGGGAGTGCGACGGCGGGCCCTGGACCGGGCCGGCCAGCTTGATGAAGCCGGCGAGCGCGCGGACGGTCGAATCAGTTGCTGCGAATCCCGCATAGGGACCCTCAGGGCCGAACCAGCTCGCTTCGAGGTAGGTCAACCCGGGGCGCCGCTGCTGGATTGCGGGGATATCAACGGGCGGGCAATCCGCGGAGCCGACGTCGCGGCCATCGAGTAGAATGTCAGAATTCTCGATTAGTGCCGTCAGCCGTGCAATCGCGTCCGGGTCGGTGGCATCGATGATGCTACTTGACTTATTGAAGTTCAGGAATGCGAACCACGCACTCTGTCCACTGGGCGTAACTGGCGCGGTGCGGCGAAGTGGCTCCCCTGTTGGCGGCTCGACCTTCTGAACGTCGGCACCAAAATCGGCAAACAGCCGCGCGCAATAACTTGTTGCGGCCGAGCTACCGATTTCGACGACCCGCAGGTGCGACAATACTCCCATCGAGGGCTCCTTTCCCACCTATGCTGATTGCGCCGAAATCATCGGCTAAGCGATACGAGCCTGAGGCGCCACGAGCGCGGCGCTGCTCGCCAGACATCTAGCACTTGCGTTCGGTACGAGCAGTGACAGCGGAACCAAGCGCAGACCGGCTTTGGTCCGCCGCGACGTCTCCACGGGATCGATGCCGTTGTCGATATTGAATACCGAGCTTATTAATACCAGCGTCCAGCTGGCACAGAATCTCGCGACTTTCTTGCTGTGACAGTCAAGTGCTTTGAGGATCACAACATCTCGCGACATGGTCGTCCTAACCCTATCGACTGCTAGCAATTTGGTCGTATCTGGCAGTTCCATTAGATTCCTCTGCTGAACCGTCGCTAACGCCTGAGGGGAGGATTAATCGCGTAGGGCTTGCCGGTCGGGTCGGCTACCTTTTCCAAAATGCGATCGCACAGCCGCTCTATGTCTCGGGCCTCATGATCGGCCGTAATGCAGACTCGGATCCCCGCCATTCCTTGCTGGACTGTCGGGAAGAACGTCACCGAGGTATAGAAGCCGGCATCGAGAAGCTCTCTTGCTATTGCAATCGCCTTGGCTTCCGGTCCAATGGCGACCATTCTAATCGGAAGCGAATTGCCTTGCTGGGCAGTTACCAGATAATGGTCAAAGAGGTTAATGCGTTGCGCCAACTGTCTCTGCCGCTGCCCAAGTTCTGCTGAGCGGTGAATTTTGCACGAGCCAAGCGCCGCGCCTACTGCCGCCAGATTGGCGGCCGCCGAGAATGCATAGGGGACCGAGTACCGTCGAAACAGAATCTCCTGTTCCAACGTTCCGAGCATCAACATGCCGCCTGATGCGCCGAATCCCTTGCCTAGCGAGGCTGCTATGATCGTGCGATCACCAAGCCCTTGCGGAAATTGAGAACGCGCAAATCCTTGACCTTGGCGACCAAAAAGCGATATGCCGTGAGCATCGTCAATATAGAGAAACAGACCGTAGCGTTCCTGTAGCTTGCGCAACTCTTTGAGCGGGGAATGGCCTCCCATGGAATACACACCATCGCATACATAGGCGACCACCGGCTCCTGACGGCATAGACGTTCGAGTGCACCGATGTCGTTGTGCGCAATCGTTTCAACCCGAGTTTCATCAGCCACCACTGGCTTGTGATGCGCGAGCGAGATGTGGGCGAACCGATCGAACGCGACAACCGGCTTCCTTCCGTTCGTCAATTGGCCCGATGCAAGGAGGGGCAGCGCGCCCAGATTGGCGAGCATGACGCTGGAAAAGGTGAGCACGCGCGCGGAGAACATCTCCGACAGGGCTGCTTCTAGCTCTGCGAGTAGATCGAAATTGAGTCGCGTTCGTGCGCAGGACCAATGCAATGACCTATGCGCCTCAATCGCTTCGATCGCGCCGGCGATGATTATCGGATGATTGTCGAGGCCCAGATAGGAGCATCGCACGAAATCAATTGCCTGCGGCCGATTATTAAGCGGACCGGTGCCCAAGGCAAAGGCGCGTCGGGCCATGGAACGCCCATGGACTGCCATGAGGCCAGCTGCATGGGCCGCCTCGAAATATGTCTTGCTCTTGCTGACCACATAGCCGGTGTTCCGAAAGTGTCCGGTCGGGCGATTACCATCGCAGAGAGGGACCCGCTGCTGCATCTCATTCTCCAATCTTATCAGTCCAAAATACGTCCCGACCGCTCAGATGAATCCGCACCGAGCGCGGCTTTGCTACATCGGCTCGAATCGAATGTGCGGCACGGTCTTGCTGCGGTTCGATCGACGCCTTCGGTTCAGGTAACTAAACACTGCCCACGTCGCTTAGACACCTACCAACCAAGATAGGGATCGAGTGCTTAAGAGGAGTCCACGATTGCTACGCCTTTTGATGGCAGACGATGCCGTGGCTAAAAAGTCGACCGTGAACAATCCGGACTCTAAGCGGCGACGGAATTGGGCCGGAGCTGAAGCAGAGCGATCAAGAGCGACAAAAAACCCTTCAGCCACCTGAGCAGGAGGGAGAAGTTGTAGCCGGCGGCGGCCAGGATGGCGTTGACGGCGTCGCCCTGCTGACCGGCGAGGTAGTTGCGGCCCATGCGGTGCTCGGCCTTGATGTGGCCGATGACGGGTTCAACGGCCGAGCGGCGGCGCATCTGGCGCTTGATGGCTGAGGTGACGCGGCGTTTCTGGCCGCTGGTGAAGACCCTGAACCTGTGGCTCTGGGGTGCGTTGTGGCCGCGATAGCCGGCGTCGGCGAGGATGCGGCCGATCTCGTTGCCGATGGTCTCTTCCATGTCGGGGATGACGCTTGCCAGCGTGTGGCCGTCATAGGGATTGCCGGGCAGTGCTTTTGCATGCAGGGCGAACTGGCCACCCTTGGAGCGCTTCAGCGTGGTGGCCACCGACACCTTCACTCCGAACTCGTAGGGCATATGCGCCTTGCCCTTGCCGATGCATTCCACCTCGTGCGCGTGCAGGCTGTAGATCTTGCGGCCGCGCTGGCGCTGACGTTGCTCGAGAACGGTGGCGGCCTGGTAGAGCGGCCATTTGAAGAGCGCGTCCAGTTCCGCATCGCCGGCGACCTGGCGCGAGATGTCGCGAATGGTCCGGCCGAGATAGGTCTTGAGCCTGCGCAGCGCCTTGTTGGCCCGCTTGAACTGCTTGGCGTGGGCATAGCGCTGGTGCTTGATCAGCGCCAGCTTGCCGACCCGCACATAGCTCTGGCGCAAATTGAGCCCCGTCTTCCTGGCCAGCCGCACCAGCCGTTCACGCGCCCGGTGGATGAGCTTGGCGTCGGTCGGGAACATCACGTTCTTCGGCTGCACGGTGGTGTCGACGATCACCTGGCGCGTGTCGGACGGCTTCATCGCCCCGGTCTTGACCGCGAGGCTGAGGCTTTCCTGCAACAGCGCCACGATCCGCTCCTCGCCCATGCGGCTGCGCCAGCGCGTCATCGACGAGCGATCGAACGGCAGCGCGTGGCAGAAGAATTCCTCGCCGCAAAGATACTGGAAGTAGATCCTATGCAGGGTCCTGCGGCTGGGGCAGCTTTGCTCCCTCTCTCGGCGAAAGACAGGAGGATATCCATGACCGCCAATCCATCGGTGCAGTCCGTTACGCGGATAACGAACACATGCTTTATGGCAATCGAGCTCAGCCGGACAAATTGGCTGGTAGGTCTCCTTACCCCGCTCTCGGACAAGATATCTCTCCGAAAGATACCTTCTGGGGACACTCAACAACTGTTCGAGATAGTCGATCATGCCATCGAGAAGGTTTCCCGCATGATCGGGCGAAAGCCCGAGATCGTGTCATGCTACGAGGCCGGGTATGATGGCTTCTGGTTGCATCGTTTGCTTGAGGCGCGCGGAGTGACGAACCTTGTGCTCGATCCCGCGAGTTTCATGGTCAGTCGCAAAGCGAGGCGTGCCAAAACCGATCGCCTCGATGCCGAGAAGCTGGTTTGCGTTTTGATGGCATTCTGGCGTGGAGAACCGAAGGTCTGCACCATCGTTAAGGTTCCTTCGACCGGCGAAGAGGATGCCAAACGCCTGCATCGCGAGCGGCAGTTTCTTATGAAGGAGCGCATTCAGCACATAGGGCGCATCAAGGGCCTGTTGTCGACCCAAGGCATCTATACCTTCTCGCCCAATCGTAAGGACTGGCCTCAACAGCTTGACGCTATGATCACCGGTGACGGACGGGTACTTCCTCCGTTGCTCCGCGCCGAGATCGGCCGGCATTGCCGACGACTGGCTTTGGTCGATGCCATGCTCAAGGAAATCGACGCACAGCGAGATACGATCGCCAGCGCCGAAGCATGCTCTGAAGGATCGGCTCCACCGAAGGAGGATCGCATTCAACGATTAGCCCAGTTGAAAGGGATCGGTTCCCAGATCGCAACGGTTCTGGCGAGGGAGGTGTTCTATCGCCGGTTCCAGAATCGTCGCAGCCTCGCCAGCTACCTTGGCTTGACGCCGAGTCCATTCCAGAGCGGCAGCATGGATCACGATCAGGGTATCAGCAAAGCAGGCAATCCCCGGGCGCGAACGACGAGCATCGAACTGGCCTGGTTGTGGCTGCGGTATCAACCCCAGAGCGCTCTCGCCGGCTGGTTCAAGCAGCGCACGAGCGGTTCGAAGGGGCGTATGCGCCGCATTATCATTGTGGCGGTTGCCCGTAAGCTCGTGGTTGCCCTTTGGCGCTATCTCGAAACAGGGCTGGTGCCAGACGGTGCGATATTCAAGGCATAATCAGAAGGAGCGAAGATCAACTTTGCCGTGACCATGACGGATAGTGACCGTGAGAACCCATGGCACCGGGTCTTTACCTGGCCGCTTTAGTAGATTGGTCCTGTCCTTCCTAGAACTCATCCTCCCTGCATGAGGGATTTTGGTGCGGGTGACCAATCACCGACCGGATATAAGGTTGCGCGATCTCTTCGCGATCAATGGAGTTCCAGTCTCGGCCACACTTGCCAGGAGCAATCAGATGTAGAAAAGCCTTGCGCTCAATCCTGATATAAGGGGTTCTCCACCCAGCGCTCGCACAGCACCTCATCCGACAGGTTGAAAGTGTGCTTGAGGATCGCAAGCCCCGCCATCAGCCGGGTCGGCAGCGGCGGCATGCCGGGGCCGTCCGAATAGACAGCGCCAAAACGCTCCTCCAGCACCGGCCAGTCGATCGTCTGCGCCAGCCGCACCAGCTCGTGCTTCATGTTGATGATCTGATCGAGCCTGGAGCGGAACAGATCCTGCTTTCCCGTCTCGCGCTTCTCGCGTGGCCTGGACATTCGCCGTCCCCTCGATTCGCCGCCGCCGAACCGAGTGAATCACGCTCCGCAGCCCAAGGGAATCTGGAGGCTTCTGTGAGGTCCGTGGGCACGAGCGTGGCATGCGGGCTCGGCAGCGGACCTCATTGCAAGCCGGATTGAGCGAAGCCGCGGGGCGATCTGGCGCTATGGGGATTGTAGCCTGGAGGGGCAGTCGGGATCGTGACGGACGAGTTCTCGAAGGTCCCCCTGGATGGGCTGGTGGCGGGTCACAACCGTATAGGCAAGGAAGTTTTGGCGTTGGTTGGGCTCAGGGTCATCGCAACGCTGGCCGTCATCAGGCCGGCAGTGTCCACCTGCATGAGGCGGGTCAAAACCCCGCATGCCGGCGCGCATTGCGGCCGATGCTGTACGCAGTGACCTGGACGCGTTGGGCGCGATCATGACGTGTCGTTCCAGAAGGGGCGAGGAGGCGCTTGTCCGCACCGCCAGATGCTCAGTGTGACCATCTGGCCACCGCAACAGAGGCAGCGGTGAGTTGTCGAGAGGGCGCTGGCGACGGCGCCTTCGTCTCCAGATGCCGCATCCTTCTGCAACGGAGCGTCCAGCAACCTGCGACACAATTCGAGCTTTGCGGCACGATGGCCGTTGGCGAGGAAGCCGTAATGGCGGATACGATGGAAGCCATCCGGCAGGGTGTGCAGCAGAAAGCGTCGTATGAACTCGTGTGCATCGAGCGTCATGATCTTTGCCCGGCCGCTGTGACGATAATCCCTCCAGCGGAACGCGACCTTGCCGTCAGCCATGCTGATCAGGCGAGAGTTGGCGATGGCGACACGGTGGGTATAGCGGCCGAGATAGGCCAGCACCTGGTCTGGCCCGCCGAATGGCGGCTTGGCG
>NZ_JAMYLA010000099.1:0-10565 GCF_040317725.1 Mesorhizobium sp. M1396
TCCGACAACGCACCGGCATCGCAAGCCACATCGTCCATCCAAAGCATCCTCCAAAGAATCAGATGCTCTCGACAGATTCAGCTCCCAAACCCCTTGTCACGCGTTAACTCACCCGATTGCCCTGTTCCTCTCACCAAGATTCGATGCAAACGCTGTCTGGCAAGGGTCCATTCGCCCGCGGATTCGACACGGAAACCAAGGCGCCCCTGTTCCCTCAAAAAATAGCAGCCTTCGGGGAACCAATTTCGCGCCCGTGCATTTAAGATTGTCAGCAGTTTCAGAGAGCGATCTCAGGGACGCTGACACAAAGGACGCCTCCCGTACAATAAAACGTGCGAGGGGCGTTCTTGTATGGAGAACCGGCTGACCGGCATCCTCCCCGGCGGCGCCGAGCTGCGGCTTCCAGCCGGACCTTGCCGGCGACATCACGCGGATGCGACAGTCTCCTATATCTTCGAAAGCCACTCGGGCGACCAGACCAGGGAAGAAGCTCATTCATCCGGGCCGGGTTCCGGCCATGTCTCCTTTGCCGCTTCCGCATACCAATGGCGCATCGCCGGGGTGGCAAGAACGGCGTCGACATAGGCGCGTGTATCCGGCGCAAGCGTGCCGCCATAGGTGTCGAAGCGGGTGACGACCGGCGCATACATGGCGTCGGCCGCGGTGAAATGGCCGAACAGGAACGGACCGCCCTTGCCGTATTGTTCCCGGCACTCGCGCCAGATCGTCTCTATGCGCTCGCGCTGTAGTTCGCCCTCGACGTCTAGCGGCTTGTGGCCCTTCGGCCTGCGCAAATTCATCGGCCAGCCATAGCGGACCTCGCGAAAACCGGAATGCATCTCGGTCGCCACCGAGCGCGCCAGCGCGCGGGCGTCGATGTCGGCCGGCCAGAGTTTTTTCTCGGGAAACAGGTCAGCCAGGTATTCAAGGATGGCAAGGGTTTCCCAGATGATTTTGCCATTGTGATTCAAGACGGGCACCTGGCCGGTCGGCGACACTTTCGCCAGATTGGCAAAGGTCTCCGGCGTGCGCAGCCGCACGAAACCCTCCTCGAACGGGATCTCCAGATGCCTCATCGCCACCCATGGGCGCAGCGACCATGAGGAGAAGCATTTGTTGCCGATGAAGAGCGTGAATTCAGCCATTTTTCTCCCCGCACGCACGATCACCTGCAATCCTTTGGTCGGCGCTTGGTCACAGCCTAGCTCGCCAACCTTGCCTCGGGGAGGCTAAAGCACGACCTGATCTGCCGCCCGGGCGACGGCTGGAACCTAACCGACGCCGGCTCGTTAGCCTCCCGCGGATGAATTCCTCCGAATTCAAAACTCCCAGGAGATGCGGGAAAGGCGGCCGCGAAGGCCTGCCGCGAAGGCCGCCTTTTTCATGTGCTCCAGCCCTTGCTGAAGCATTGGTGAAGGCGACCTCGCCATGATCACCGGTCGCCTCGCTCAGCACCACGTCCATGCCGTCGCTGGTCACCCTGGCCAGCGCGAAACCTCCCATAAAGGCAGCCTTCGGCTTGAACAGATCGAGCCCATCCCTGCGATAGGTCAGCGGCGTGTCGTGCTGGTGGCCATGGAAAATGCCGACGATATTGTAGCCCTTGAGCGCCGCCAGCAGCGCCTGCCGGTCGGCCTCGCTCCACCAATGCGGCGCGCCAGCGCCGTCATCGTCGTAGCGCCTTTTGGCGGCATCCCAGCGTTCTATCGAGAAAGTGTCCCAGCCATAGTGCTGGAACAGGATGACCGGACGACCGTCCGCCGCATAGGTCGCCAGATCCTGCTTCAGCCATGGCAGGCTGCTCTCGGCACCGTGGCCGGTGTCGCCGGCAAATCGATGCGTTTGGATCAGATGCAGGCCGCCCCAGTCCCAGGAATAGCAGTCGGTATCGATATCATAGTCGGTGGCCGGCACCGGCGGCTTGAAGAACACGCCGGCGCGATGATTGACCTCGACATAATCGCGCAATTCGCGCCGGTACCAGTCGACGTGGCGCGGCGGTCCGTTCTGGTCGAGATCATGGTTGCCGAGCCCGACATAGACCGGCATGTGTACGCGATCGGGACCGACGCCCTGCTGGTAGCGCTGGCTGAACTGGAGCAGCTGGGTGCCCTCGCTGGGCTGGGTGATCTGGCCGCCGCCATCGTCGGTGATGTCCCCGCCGACGACAAGGCCGAGCGGCGTGCCGATGCGGCGGGCCGCCGAGCGCAGGCCGGTGGCGACGCCGTTGATCTCGGCCGGCCAGTCCTTATCGACGAGACCGTTGAGCACTGCCACGTTGCGCAGCAGGGCGGCGTCGGTCTTGCCTTCCTGCAGGCAGTTGGGGCTCAAGCCGCTCGCCATGCGGCAGGCATGGACATCGGCGATGAACAGGAAAGTGGCGTCGATGGACTGGACGCGCTGGCCGGTCTGGCTGAATGCCGGGCGCGACAAAGCGCCGGCCGCGGCAAGACCCACGGCCTGCGCCAAAAAGCTGCGACGAGAAAACAATCCAGGCGAACGGCTATTCATCATGGGCTGAATTTCAGCATGGAGAGCGGCCGGCCGTCCAGCGCCTCTCCTTGCCGCCATCCATCGGCTATAGGACGATCAAGCCACTGGCGCGGTAGCTAGAGCCGGAGCGCCAAGTCAAAGCGGCGCGTTGATATCTCCCTGTCGCTGCGACATCAAACGGTTCTCGGTCGCAGCAGCACCCTGCGGCGTCGCCTGGCTGCCAGTCCGCCCTGCGATGACGACAGCGCGCTCCGCTCCAGTCCCGCCAAGCAATCCCGCAGCACGCTCGCATCCTGTGCCGTCTTGGCCATCGACATCGCCCCGGAATAGGCGGCGACCGCCAGCGCGGCGAAGCGCTCGGGATCCGTGCCCTCATCCCTTCCCGCCTGCTGGTCGGCTCGCATTTTGTCGGAAATCGCCTGCCTCCACCGCGCAAAAATACCGGCAAGGGCAATCCGGAAATCCGGATCGGCGAGCGACAGTTCGTGCGCCAGATTGTTGAGCGGGCAGCCGCGCACGAAACCCTGCTGCTCCAGTTCCGCCGCCACGGCCTCGAACACCGCGCGCACGCCCTCGCGCACCGACGCAGCCGCCAGCACCGGCGCGATCCATGTCTGTTCGACCGCTGCCGCCACCCGCTCCTCGATCACCGCCAGCGCCAGCGCCTTCTTGGTCGGGAAATGGTGATGCAGCGCGCCGCCGCTGACGCCCGCCGCCGCCATCAGATCGCCGAGGCTGGAGGCGTGATAGCCGCGCGCCTGGAACGCGACCTCGGCGACATCGAGCACTTTCTTGCGCATGCCGTCAGGGTCGTTGATGCGTTTTCGCGGGCGTGGTTTTGATCGAACGGTCATCTCTGCTGACATTGCCGAACTCTAGCATATTGACAAAACAGGACAACCCGTCTGTTTGTAAACAGGATGATCACCCTGTTTTTGAGGAGAGTTGGATGAGCATGCTACTGAATGCCGAGCCGAAACCCGCGGTGCTCGCCTCGCCTGTCGTCGAATTGAGGCAGTACACGCTGAAGCCCGGCCGGCGCGATACGCTCATCGACATCTTCGACGGCAGGCTGATCGAGGGCCAGGAGGACGCCGGCATGACCATCATCGGCCAGTTCCGGGATCTCGATCGCCCGGACATGTTCGTCTGGATGCGCGGCTTCGATGGCATGGACGCCCGAAAAAATGCTCTCGCAGCTTTCTATGGCGGTCCGGTCTGGGCGGCGCACGGCCATGCGGCCAACGCGACAATGATCGATTCCGACGACGTGCTGCTGCTCAAGCCCGCGTGGCCGGGCGCCGGCTTCGACCTAGCGGGCGCGCAACGGCCGAGTCTGGCCGCTGACGAAAAGTCCATTCGAAACAAGCCGCCGACCGGCATCGTTGTCATCCAGATTCATCATCTACAGCCCGGCACAGAGGTTGATTTCGCCGAGCGCTTCGGGGCCAAAATAGCGCCGCTGATGACGGCACAAGGCGCACGCCTGCT
This sequence comes from Mesorhizobium sp. M1396, assembly GCF_040317725.1. NCBI lineage: Bacteria > Pseudomonadati > Pseudomonadota > Alphaproteobacteria > Hyphomicrobiales > Phyllobacteriaceae > Mesorhizobium > Mesorhizobium sp. M1396. The sequence continues at coordinate 3,985 of NZ_JAMYLA010000099.1, forward strand.
CGCCGCCTTCGTCTCGGAGCATGCCGAAAACAGTTTTCCGCGCCTGCCGGTACGGGCTGATGAAAACATCTTCATGTCCGTCATGGGTTTTGCCAGCGCCGAGGCGCATGCCCGCGACAGAGCCGCCCTCGCTGCCTCGCCGGCATGGCAGGCCGCACAGTTCGGCCTGACCAAACCAACGGAGACATTGCGGCTGTCGCCCACCTCGCGATCGCTGGTCGGGCATTAGACTTCAAACGCTTCGATGATGGCGTTCGCGACAAGGGCTGGATCTTCCCAATGCGGGTTGTGGCCGCAAGTCTCGGCCCGGACGAAGGCGGCTTCTGGGAGCGCGCGCAGCAATGCCTGCTGGTGCGCCTCGCCGAACAGCGGGTCGCACGCACCGGCGACGATCAGCGTCCGGGCCTGCACGGCTTGCGCCGCATCAGTCAGATCGGCGCGGCGGATTTCCTCAAGGATCGCGCGCCAGCGAAATGACGGCATCGTGGAGGCGTCTTTCGCCAGGCCGGCGAGAAAGGCCGGGGGCACGCCGGGCCGGCAGGCATGCCACCAGGCATAGAACGGATCGGCCGGCGATATCGGGTCGCGCAAGGCCTGGACGCCGGCGACCAGCGGATGATCCGGCGCGAAATCGGGCTTCAACGTGCCGGCCAGGACCACCAGCCCGCCGATGAGTTCCTTGTGTCGCCCAGCCAATGCGATAGCCACCATGGCGCCCAGCGAATGGCCGACGACGACCGGCCGGTCGAGCCGTAAACTCTGGATCAGCGCGGCAATATCGCCGGCAAAATCGGCGATGCCGTAGCTCTTGCCCGCTTGCGAGGCGCCATGGCCGCGCAGATCCGGCATGATCAGCCGGCGGCCGGCCAGATGCGGCGCAAGAAGCGAAAAGCCGCGGCTGGTGTCGGTGAAGCCGTGCACCAACAGCAGCGCCGGCTCGGTGCCTGATATCTCGACATAGGCGATGTCAAGATCGCCGACAGTGACGAATTGTTTGCGGCCAGCCCAGGCGTCCTGGTCCGGCAAAGCATCCAGCACCGCCGACCTCACAGGCCGAGCTTTTCCTTGACGGCGGCAAGGCCAGGTTGGCCGTCGAAGGTGGTGACGCCGGCGAGCCAGGCATCGAGGCGGTTCTTGTTGAGCGCAATCGCCTTCAGCGCCCCGTCCTCCGGCTTCATGCCGTCATTGATCAGATAGCCCATGCCGACATTCTCGAAATCGATATCGAAGACGAGATTCCCGAGGAATTGTGCGACGTTCGGGCATTGCTGCGGATAGCCCTTGCGCACCTGCGTCGTCACCGTCGCGGCGCCGAAATTCGGGCCGAAGAACTTGTCGCCGCCGGTCAGATATTTGAAATCGTACATCGTGTTCATCGGGTGCGGCGCCCAGCCCTGGAAGACGATGAACTGCTTCTCCTTGATCTCGTAGCCGACCTCGGAAAGCATGCCGGCTTCGCTCGACTCGACCACCTGCCAGCCATCCAGGCCAAAGGCCGAATCGGCGATGGCGTCCATCATCAATTGATTGGAGCCGGGCTCGATGCCGTACATTTTCTTGCCGAACTTGTCGGCGAACTTGTGCAGGTCGGAGATGTCCTTGACGCCTGCGTCCCAGACATAGGTCGGCACGGCGAATGTGTATTTGGCGCCTTCCAGGTTGACGCGCACATTCTCGACTGAACCGTCCTTCTTGTAGGGCTCATAATAGGTGACCATCGCCGGGTCCCAGTACCCCAGGAACAGGTCGAGATCCCTGTTCTTCATACCCTCGTAAATGACGTTGATGCCAAGAACCTGGCTTTGCGGCTGATAGCCGAGCGCCTCCAGCAGGACATTGGCTACCCCCGTGGTGAAGGCAAGGTCGTTCCAGCCGGGCTCGGCCATGCGGACCGTCCTGCACTGTTCGGCCTCGGCCGCCTGGGCCGCAGGAGAGGCCAACGCCAAAACGGCAAGACAGACGCCATTTGCAAGGATGCGGAACATCTCGGTTCTCCTCATTGTCTCAAATTGACCAATTGGTCTTTTTATTGTCCCATGGGTCAATTCTTGATCTGAGCGGGCGAAAATGTCAACGTGGATTCTCAATGCATGGACCGAACCCGTGAAACTCAAGCGTCTCAGTGATATACGCCGCAAGGAACTGCGGCAGGCCGCCTTCGCGGTGCTGGAGCGCGAAGGCATTGCCGGTGCCACCCTGGAAAAGGTGGCGGCCCAGGCCGGAGCCTCCAAGGGGATCGTGCTGCACTATTTCCGCAACAAGCAGGAATTGTTCGAGCACGCGATGCGCGAGGCCAACGCCGTCCTGTGCCAGGCGGTGATCGCGCGGCTTCGCCGGGCGAATACGCCGATGGAGCGCATGGATGCGGTGATCGAGGGCAATTTCGAAGAGCATCTGTTCCAGCCTCCTCTCTGCCACGCCTGGCTTTCGCTCTGCGCCGAGGTGCCGCGCGACGAGAAGATGGCCCGTATCCAGCGGGTGATCCACGCGCGCATGCGCTCGAACCTGCTGTCCGGCCTGCGCGGCCTCGCCTCGCCAGCGGATGCCGACGACATCGCGCTTGGCGTCACTGCGCTGATCGACGGGCTTTGGCTGCGGCTCGGCCTGCAGCCGGGCAGCGTCTCGCGCGAACAGGCGGTCCGACAGGTCAAGAATTATGTCGCCGGGCGGCTGGCCCTGCGGGAGCTTGCGACCGTCGGCGCGTAAACCGGTCCGGCTGGCCTGCCGGTCGCCAGCGGTCGAAGTTCATACCGTGGGATAGGCTAACGGCTTGACCGCAGCCGCCAATGTACGGTGCTCTCTCGACGTGCCAAAGCTGCCTCGGAGCGTCCAATGAGACTTCACAACAAGCGCGCGCTGGTCACAGGCGGGTCGGACGGTATCGGCCTGGCGATCGCCGAAGCCTTTTCGCGCGAGGGTGCGGACGTCCTGATCGTCGGCCGCGACACAAAAAAGCTCGACGCTGCCCGCAACCACCTCGGCGGCAATGTCGAGACGCTGTCGGCCGACCTCGCCGCCTCGGCCGGCATCGCGGCCGTCGTCGAGCGGGTGAAAAAATCCGCTAGGCCGCTCGATATCCTCGTCAACAATGCCGGGGTGGCTTTCCTGGTGCCCTTCGAAACTGTCAGCGAAGAGCAGTTCCAGCAATCCTTCGCGCTCAACGTGACGGCGGTGTTCTTCCTCACCCAGGGCCTGCTGCCGCATCTGCCAGCCGGCGCATCGGTGATCAACATCTCGTCCTACTTCGCCAACAAGATGATCCCGAAGCGGCCCTCGAGCCTCTATTCCCTGTCGAAAGGCGCGTTGAACTCGCTGACCAAATCGCTGGCCTTCGAACTTGGGCCGCGCAACATCCGCGTCAACGCCATCGCGCCCGGCACGGTGGACACAGCCATGCGACGCAAGACAGTCGACAATTTGCCGGCCGAGGCGAAGGCGGAACTGAAGGCCTATGTCGAGCGCAGCTATCCGCTCGGCAGAATCGGCCGCCCCGACGATCTGGCCGGCATCGCGGTCTATCTGGCAAGCGACGAGGCGGCCTGGACCAGCGGCGGCATTTTTTCGATCGACGGTGGTTATACGGCGGGGTGAGATGCTTTTCTCCCCCTCGAGGGTCCATCGAGGGGGAGATGGCCGGCAGGCCAGAGGGGTCCCCGCGCGTGAAGCACCAGCCTCCTCCGGCGGCGATAGGAGGCCGCGCCCGGTCGAACCGACCCCCTCTGTCGCCTTCGGCGACATCTCCCCCACAAGGGAGGAGATCACCTTCAACCGATTTGCATCCCTGCGGTCCGCAATCTCCGCTTGAAGCCGTTTGTGCAACGCGATACGCCGTTGCCGACAAGGAGAGACCCGTGACCGCTGCAAAGACCAGAACCGAGACCGATACGTTCGGCCCGATCGAAGTCGCCGCCGACCGTTATTGGGGCGCGCAGGCGCAGCGTTCCCTTGGCAACTTCAAGATAGGCTGGGAGAAGCAGCCGGCGTCGATCGTGCGCGCGCTGGGTATCGTCAAGCGGGCGGCGGCCGAGGCCAACATGGAGCTGAAGCGGCTTGATCCTTCGATCGGCAAGACGATTGTCGAGGCAGCGCAAGAGGTCATCGACGGCAAGCTCAACGACCATTTCCCGCTGGTGGTCTGGCAGACCGGCTCTGGCACGCAGTCCAACATGAACGCCAACGAGGTGATCTCCAACCGGGCGATCGAGATGCTGGGCGGCGTCATGGGCTCGAAGAAGCCGGTGCATCCCAACGACCACGTCAATATGAGCCAGTCGTCGAACGACACCTATCCGACGGCGATGCACATCGCCTGCGCCGAGCGCATCGTGCACGACCTGCTGCCGGCCCTGAAACATCTGCACAAGGCGCTGGAAGCCAAGACCAAGGCCTTCGCCCACATCATCAAGATCGGCCGCACGCACACGCAGGATGCCACACCCCTGACGCTTGGCCAGGAATTTTCGGGCTACGCGGCGCAGGTCGCCTCGTCGATCAAGCGCATCGAGCTGACGCTGCCCGGCCTGCAGGAACTGGCGCAGGGCGGCACCGCCGTCGGCACCGGCCTCAACGCGCCGGTCGGCTTCGCCGAAAGGGTGGCGGATCGCATCGCCGCAATCACGGGCATCGCCTTCGTCACCGCGCCGAACAAGTTCGAGGCGCTGGCGGCCCATGATTCCATGGTGTTCTCGCACGGCGCCATCAACGCGGCGGCGGCCGCGCTGTTCAAGATCGCCAACGACATCCGCTTCCTCGGTTCCGGCCCGCGTTCAGGCCTCGGCGAACTGTCGCTGCCGGAAAACGAACCGGGCTCGTCGATCATGCCGGGCAAGGTCAATCCGACCCAGTGCGAGGCGATGACGCAGGTCTGCGTTCAGGTGTTCGGAAACAATGCGGCGCTCACCTTCGCCGGCAGCCAGGGCCATTTCGAGCTCAATGTCTACAACCCGCTGATGGCCTACAATTTCCTGCAGTCGGTGCAACTGCTCGCCGACGCTTCGGTTTCCTTCACCGACAATTGCGTCGTCGGCATCGAGGCGCGGGAAGACAACATCAAGGCGGCACTCGACCGCTCGCTGATGCTGGTGACGGCGCTGGCGCCGACCATCGGCTACGACAATGCGGCAAAGATCGCCAAGACCGCGCACAAGAAGGGCACCACTCTACGCGAGGAAGCGCTCGCGACCGGGCTCGTCAGCGAGGCCGACTATGACCGGCTGGTGCGGCCGGAGGACATGACGCATCCGGGGTAAGGACATTTCGCGAGGGGAGAATTTACTCCCGTCGCACCCTGACCGAGGCGAATTTTGCTCAGGTCGTCCGATCACGAAAATGTAAGCGCTGTGAACAATGTGTCACCAATCTGACGGCTTTGGTGAACAGTCCGCGTGCTCTATCTCACCGCTATCAACCCTTTTCCGGAGAGAGCCACCATGTCCATCAACACTTCAGCCGCCGGTTCCGGCGCTTCCAATGCCTCAACCACCATCCTCCTCGGCCGCGTCCTGCTTGCGGTCATCTTCCTGCTTTCAGGTTTCGGCAAGCTCACCGCCATCGCCGGCACGGCCGGCTATTTCGGCAGCCTCGGCCTGCCCTTGCCGACCGTAACGGCGATCGTCGTCGGCTTGATCGAGCTTCTCGGTGGTCTCGCCATCCTCGTCGGCTTCCAAACCCGGGCCGCGGCCTGGGTGCTCGCGGTTTTCACGGTCGCTACCGGCCTGGTCGCCCACACCGGCTGGGCCGACCAGATGCAGATGATCCAGTTCCTCAAGAACCTCGCCATCACTGGCGGCTTCCTGCTGCTGGCTTCATCGGGCGCCGGTGCCTACTCCATCGACGCCAAGCGCGGCTGAACCTCAAGCCTCGAAATGAAAGCGGCGCGTAATTTTCCGCGCCGCTTTTTCGTTGTCGGTGCAGACGTCTCAGCCGGTTTGATTCCTGCTACGATCGCGGCTTGGCTGTAATCGCCCGGCTCGACCAACAACGGAGGTGAACATGCCCCGCAACGCGCTGCTTCTGCTATCCCGGCTGTTGCTCGCCGCCCTGTTCGTGCCTTCCGGTTTTCACGCGTTGAGCGACATTGCCGGCACGACGGGCTATTTCGCCGGCCTCGGCCTGCCGCTGCCGACGCTGGCCGCCTGGGGCACGGGACTGTTCGAACTCGTCGCCGGATTGCTCATCCTGGTCGGCTTCCAGACCCGGATTGCGGCGCTGCTGCTGGCAGCCTTCTGCATTGTCGCCGGTTTCATCGGCCATTACGGCCAGGGTGGCGGCGACGCGATGCTCGCCTTCCTGCACCAGCAGATGCTGATGAAGGACATCGCCACATCGGGCGGCTTCCTGGCACTTGCCATGGCCGGCGCCGGCGCTTGGTCTGTCGACGGGCGTGGCGCGATTTGATATTTTTGCTTAGACGCGCCCGAGCTGGTCGACCCCCACTCCGTCTCGGCTTCGCCGAGCCATCTCTCCCCCGATCGACGGGTAGAGGAAGGGCGCGAGCCAGTTGTGTGCGTCAAGTTCTGCAAAAATGGCGTGGCATCGCGGTGACGTCGGGGTGTCCGTCGCGCAGCCCCCGTGTTTAGCGG
>NZ_JAMYLA010000100.1:0-9532 GCF_040317725.1 Mesorhizobium sp. M1396
CGGCAACGATATGTTCAACATGCACGGCGGCACCGTCGGCAGCTCGGTCAGCGGGGACGACGGCAATGACACGCTCAGCCTCTTCTCCGGCTCGATTGGCGGCAATCTTAACGGCAATGCAGGTGATGACGTCATGTCTGTTGCGGGCGGCACCATCGCCGGCAGTGTTGTCGGCGAGGCGGGCGACGATACGGTGACCGTCAGCGGCGGCGTCGCCGGCAACGTCACCGGCGGTGCCGGCTTCGACAATGTTTCGGTCACCGGCGGCACCATCACTGGCGGCATCGACGCAGAGCATGTTCACCTGTCGGGCGGCACGATCGGCGGCGACATCACCGGAATCGGCCCCAATACGCTGATCATCGATGACGTGGGCGCGGTCGATCCGCTCACTCTGCGCGATGGCGTCCTGTTCAGTGGAACGAGTGCTAATGGGACCGTCACCGACACCGACCTCGCGGCGGCCAGCAAGAGCCAGAATTTTGCCGGGTTCGATAATTTTTCCGCCAACAATTCCACGCTCCGCTTCAATGGCGGCACGCAAGGCATCAACCAGCTCAATCTCGGCAACGGGTCGACGCTGTTCATCAACGGCAACGTCAACATGCCGGGTTCAATCATCGCAACGAATTCGCTGATCGACATGCGCGATGGTTTCGCCAATGACGTCTTCACGCTCGGCGGCCTCACTCTGAATGGCGGTCGCATCGGTCTCGACATCAACCAGCAGACCGTGCAATCGGATCAACTGGTCGTCGCCGGCGTGCTCTCCGCCACCGGCGCCAACACCATCGTCGTCAATCTGCTGGGCACGCCGCAATTCGCCCAGGCGACCGATATCCCGATCATCGTCTCGACCAGCGTGCCGATTGCCGGGACCTTCAATGTCGAAGGCATTCCCGGCACGCCGGGCTCGCTTTTCACCTACGAGGTGGTAGCAGGCCCGACCGGCGGATTGTTCCTGCGCGCCACGCCGGCCAATTTCGGCATCGTGTCGGCGCCGACCAGCGCCACCAACGCCGGCACGGTCGATACCGCCATCGACGCGCTCTACGGCATCAACCGCGACGCCCTCGACGCCGATCTGCTTCTGTCGCCCGGTTCCGGCATGGTTCCGATATCGTCGACCTTCGGCGTCTTTGCTTCCGGCCAGTTCGCCCATACCGAACATGACGGCTACCACATAAGCGACGGTGGCCTGAGTGGCCCCGGCCCGAGCTTCGACGCCGACGATTTTTCGGCCGCGATCAGCGTGGACTTCAACGCCGCCAAGCATTTCCAGCTCGACAATGAATATGGGCTGAACATCGGGCTGTTTGCCGGCTATGCCTCGGCCGATGTCAATCTGGGCTCGTTCCAGGGATTCGACGCCATTGGTAACGGCACCAACAAAAGCGGCATGTTCGGCGGCTACGCGCTCTTCCGCAAGAACTACAGCTACGCGCTCGTCTCCGCCTCGGGCTTCATCGGCGGAACCGATGTGGCGAACGGCGTCCTCGACACCACCGGCAGTTACGACACTCAAGGTTATGCCGTCACTGGATCGGTCGGCCATATCTTCATGCTGGGCGACCGCGCCCGCTTCGACCTGCGCGGCGGCTTGCTCGGCGTTTCGTTCCGTGGCGACTCCTATACGGACAGCGGCGGCAACGAGTTCGGCAAGAGCCAGCTGTCCTTCGGTGCGGTCAAGTTCGAACCGGGCATCTATGCGGACTATCAGCTTGGCAACGGCATGATATTCAGCCCCTACGCGCGGACAGAGTTTCAGCAGCGCTTCAAATACAAGAATACGACAGCTGTCGATACTAGGGAGATCGACTTCGATGATGCTGATTTCTCGGCAGCGCTGTCGACCGGTTTCAATCTGAAAGTGTCGCAAACCGCGACATTGAGCAGCGAGGTCCGCGGCAAGTGGTCACCAGACAGTTCGACCGTCGGTGGCAAGCTGGGACTGAAGATTTCTTTCTAGACTTAGACTAGGGCCTGTTGAGATTCAGGATTGAACGAAGCCGCTGACGCGGCATTTGGTGCACCGATTTGCGGATGACGCTTCTGTTTTGAAGGATTGCTGCCAGGAAGCGCCCGGTGCCGGACGCCTGTATCGCCTTTCTGACGGCCGACACCGCCTGCCGCAGGTTCATCCGCGCCTGGGTGTCGCTGTTGCCGCCCCACAAAAGGGCGGCAAGTTTCTCGCGCGACTGCGAATGTCCGGATTGCAGGGCGAGATAAGCCACCATGGCCCGCGCCTTGCGGCTGAGAACCGGAACTATCGCTGCATCGCCGGCAAAGTCGAAACCACCGAGCAGACAAAGATGAGGGTGCGCCGTCGAATCCGCCACAGCCATAACTCCACCGGCAATCATTTCCCCTACCAGCCCTTATTTCAACCGCGATTTTGACGGCGTGGCGCTTTTCACGAATTCATCACGCTGGTTCCAACGCATTTCTCACGGGCGGTGGAAGAGATTGTCTGAACGAGGCAGCCGCGCTTAGGAGGACGCTATGCTACACCCGAACGAGTGGCCTTTCTGGCATGATGATCCCGGGCAGAACCGGCGGCTTGGCTGCGAGGTTGCGCCGCTGCGCCATGATATTGCGCTCGCGCGCTATCTTGAGAAGCAGCGGGGCGGCCGAGAATCAACGGTCCGCCGGATCGATCTTTCGACCACGACGATCCACGCTTGTGTGCTGATAGCCGATGCGGGGAGGAATTTTCTCGCGCTTGGTCTGCTCCCATCGGAGCGGCCGAAAGTTGGAAGGGTTGTCACTGTCGACAACCCAATCGCCCTCTGGAATGATCGGCTCGACTGAGCCCAGGCCACATTGAAGTGTGCTCTAGGTCCCGGCGATCTATTGCGGCGTCGATGGGAGGCATCGCGCAAAAGCGAGGCGTATGACTTGGTTCTCAATCCTCCAAGTTAACGGCTTGCAGTGCACTGTCCATTAGCATATTCCAATTTACTTGGTCGAGATTGCGAACCAACAAGTGGAGAAGGCTATGGGTAGATATCTGTGGTTATGGCTGGTGTTAGCATGCTCGGGAATACTTTTGGACACCGTCACCGCCGAGGCAAAAGCCTTCAAGAACTTCCAAGGCAAAGAATGCAGACCCGACTACAAACGGCTTTGCCCAATGACACCGATCGGCAAATGTGATCTCCAAAGTATGATCGATCAGCTGTCACCCGCATGCAAAACTTTCGTCGAGAAGCACAAATAAAAGTTGCAACGATATCTGCACGCTAACCGCATCCCACACCTCTGTGTGATGCGTGTCCGGGCGAGAGGGGGAGAGCGCCGTGGGCATCTTGGGTTGGCTGCTGGGTTCAAAACGCGAACCAAGATTTCCACGCCCCATAATTCGCGGATCTTCTCGCTCAGTTCGCTGGCGGGAGTGATTGGCGACCTCTACTTCTTAGCAAGGTTCGTATTCCAAATATCCCGATGCAGTCGCCATTCGCCGTCGGCGCCCTTCTTCCAAACCACAATGTATTTGCCGATTTCCTCACTGGTCTTGCCGTCGCTACCGGGAATCTTGATAGAGTAGGTGCCCTCCTCGTACGCGAGATTGCCGCTCTCCTCGACCTGCGCCGCTTTCAGGGTCAGATCGGTCAATCCTGCATCGATCCAGCTCTGCCACATCTTCTGAACGCTTTCGCGGCCGGCGACCCGCTCTTCGTTGGGAGGAAACGCTACCGCGTCTTCGGTGTAGTGTTGAGCCAAGCTTGCCGTATCCTTAGCGGCAAACTTCGCAACAAAGTCCGCATTGTTCGCCTCTATGCTTGATTGGGCTGTCTGGGCACCTGCAGATTCGCCACCGCCGATAACAAGTGCGACGAAACAAAAAGTGGCTAGAAAGTAGCGCATCGAAGTCCTCCCTTTTGAAAGCCGGCGAGCGAAGACCATGTGCAGATGACGACAACGAGGGCGAGTAATCGCCGGGTGTTGTCGGACATCGGCGCCCAATGAATGTCTTTTACAGACGGGGCGTCCAGGCCGCTTGCAGGGCTAATATGCGCTTGCGCTAATACAATGACAATCCCCCGGCTAGGCTAATATCCATGCCCCCGACTCACGCTGAGGCTCACATTGCGTTCGACGCGACATGCCGCTGGAAGATCGCCGCGAGCATCCAGTTTAGCCAAGCGCTTCCTGGCGAGGCTAAGGCGATCATCCACCTGATCGATCAAGCCGGGCTCGAAGGTATGGTTTCGAAGCGCAAGGACAGCAATTCGACGGCCTGGCTCAGGACCAAGGTTTACAGCATTGACGAATACGAGTGGCTTGGCGTCGAGCGTGGCCTGGGAAGCCGGCTTTCGCCCTGATGGCGGATCGTGTGACCGGGAGATATGTCGGCTCGGCCTTCATCAACTCGCGGGGCGCCATCCGAGACCGGCTGTGGAAGCGCGTCCAGGAACACGCCGGGCCGGCGGAGCGGAAACAGTTCGTTCCGGGCCGATTAGGCGCTAGATTGCTGCGGACGTTCCTGCGAAATCGTTGGCGGACGCCGATGCCGATTTTTTCAGTCAAGCACTCGACTGTCTATCGCTATAACCAACCGGTGAGGTTTGGCGAGCACCGGCTGATGTTCAGGCCGCGCGACAGTTTCGATCAACGACTTCTGGACCACGCCCTATCCGTGGACCCCGAGCCGATGGGAATTCGATGGATCCATGACGTTTTTGGAAACTGCGTTGCCGTGATCGAATTCACGGGTTCGGCCAATGAACTCCATTTCGCGACAGACATTCGGCTCGATCACACGCCGCAGCATGCGCCCGATTTCCGTATCGATGAGGCCGCGCTGAATTATCCATTCTCTTACGATCCCGATGAGGGGGCCGACCTCGCGCAAACCATGGAGCGCCATCATGCCGATGACGGCGACGAGATTGGCAAATGGGCACGGCAGTTCGTGAATGCCTCGGGACAAACCGAGACCGGCAAATTGCTAATGACGCTCTGCTACGCCATCCATGAGAGCTTCGTCTATTCCCGTCGGATCGAAACCGGGACGCAGCCGCCTCTCGTGACGTTGCATCTGCGCAAAGGCACATGCCGGGACTTCGCGCTTTTCATGATGGAGGCGGTGCGGTCGCTCGGCTTCGCAGCCCGGTTTGTGACCGGTTATGTCTATGTGCCGAGCCGCGACAGTGCTGATGTGCGCGGCGGAGGATCGACGCATGCCTGGTGCCAAGTCTATTTGCCTGGTGCCGGCTGGGTCGAGTTCGATCCTACCAATGGCATTGTCGGCAACCGGGATCTGATCAGGGTGGCCGTGGCCAGGCATCCCCAGCAGGCCATACCTCTTTCGGGAAGCTACTCCGGCAGCGCCTCAAGTTTTCTTAGCATGACTGTTGAGGTAAAGGTGGCGAAACAAAATTAGCTCTGTCTGATGTTCTCCGGAACTGTTTGGGCAATTTGGAGTTTGCCCGGTTCCTGAATCAAGGCATTGGAGCATCGATGCGGATCCGCGCGGGTTTCAACCTCACCTACGAATGTCCGCAGCAGACACCAATGCTGCTCGTCCTTGAGATCCATCCTTCACGCCGCGTCGATCTGTTGACAGAACAGGTCATAGGCTTTGATCGCCCTGCGGCATTGTCGAGTGGCGTCGGCCAGAAGCGCTTCAGCCGCGTGTTCTCGCCCCCCAGAGCCTTCAGTCGCCGAGCGGAAGCTACACTCGCAGATGCGCAGTTTGATCCACGTCATTGCGAGTGCAGCTGCCAAGGTGTGAAAAATAAGGCGTGAAAAATAGGAGATCGCCGATGCTGATCCGTATGCTGTCTTCACTGGAATGCACAAAATTGCTGGCGGCCAATCGTGTAGGTCACTTGGCATGCGCGAAGGAGGGGCAACCCTACGTCGTGTGCTTCAACTACGCCTACGCCGACAATCATCTCTATGCGTTTTCCTTGCTAGGCAAGAAGATCGAATGGATGAGAGCCAATCCCTTGGTGTCCGCCCAGGTCGAGGAACACGGCCAGGGACGCGGATGGAGAAGCGTCATTGTCGACGGCCGCTTTGAAGAACTGAGTGACCGGACCGGCCATGAGTTTCAACGCGGTCATGCATGGTCAGTGTTGAGCAAGCACGCAGACTGGTGGGAGCCTGGTGCCCTCAAACCTGTCATTCCTGCCATGTCAGACAGCACGCCGCACGTCTTCTTCCGTATTCTCGTGGAAGAGATGTCGGGCCGTGAAGCAAGTGAGTAGTAGTCGATGCTTGGTCGCCCGGTCGGCCATTGCAATCGTCGCGTCGACACCGGCGCGGCGGTCGCCACTCGCTAGATGTGAGCCATAAGGACGACGCGGTTCGAGTAGTCGAAGAAATCCCGGTATTCGTCGTCGAGGCCGCCGATTTCGAGCGAGGAGATAGGCGGCGCGTGTCCAGTCCACCACGAATGGCAGCACAGCTTCGTTGAGCTCGTTCGGCGCGCCTTCATATGAAGCAGGGCGTAGTTTGCATTGTTTACCCTCGCCACCGGATCATGCGTCCGGGATAGTCGTATCTGGCTTCGCCGATCACGTCGGGAATGCCGTATCCGCAATGTCTGCTTCTGGAACACGGAGATGCTGGTCGCTACGGCCGAGATTGTGAAGATCCTATGGGGATGGAAGGCGACCAGCGCTCTGCCAGAGTGAAGTCGCCAAACATCACCTGGAGGTCAGCATGCAAGCCAACACCACCAAAGCCCCGGCCGCTATCCGCGTCGATCTTGCCGCAATATTTGTCTCGTTAGAACTGTCTCGTTCAAAATGGCTCGTGACTTCGCTTTCGCCAGGTGGGGGCGAAAGAATGTCGAGACACCTCGTGTCGGGGGGCGACATTCCGGGTTTGCTCGATCACTTCGCAGAGCTGCAACGAAAGGCGGAAGTGCGGACAGGGCAGCGTTTCCGGGTCATATCAATCCAGGAAGCTGGTCTGGATGGATTCTGGATACATCGGGTCCTCGAACGCGAAGGCATCGAGAGTTATGTCGTGGACCCGGCATCCATTGCCACATCGCGTCGCCGCCGGCGGGCCAAGACCGACAGGATTGACGGGGAAGCACTGGTTCGAGCGTTGTTGGCCTACAACCGCGGCGAGCCTCGGGTTTGCGCGATGTTGCGAGTGCCAACGCCGGAGGAGGAAGACCGTCGCCGGTTGGTGCGGGAGCGGAAGGCGCTGACGAACGAGCGGATCAGGCACGTCAACAGGATAAAGGGCCTTTTGTTCAGCCAAGGTGTGTCCGGATACGAACCGTTGAAAGGCGATCGACGCAAATGCCTCGACGCGCTCATTACCGGAGATGGGCGTCCACTGCCGCCAGCGCTCATGGCGCAGATCAGCCGCGAGCTTGATCGCATCGAGTTGCTGATCCAGCAGATCAAGGAGGTTGAAGAGGCACGCGACGCCTTGCTCGTCGCGGCAGATGAGCCAACACCGGCCCTGCTGCTCAGCCTCAAGGGAATAGGTCCGGAGTTCGCGGCCGTCCTGTGGTCTGAGGGATTGTCGCGCAAGTTTGACAATCGACGACAGGTTGCCGCCTACGCTGGTTTGGTGCCAACGCCCTGGCAAAGTGGGCAGATTAATTGCGAGCAGGGAGTCTCGAAGTCCGGCAATCCTAGGCTCCGGTCGACGCTTGTCCAGGTTGCGTGGCTCTGGGTGCGCCATCAACCCAATTCCGCACTCAGCCAGTGGTTCAGCGCGCGAGTCATCCAGAATGGTGGCCGGTACAAGAAGACGGCGATCATCGCCCTCGCTCGGAAACTGTTTGTTGCGCTGTGGAAATACGTGAACGCCGGAGTCGTTATAGAAGGAGCTCTCCTGACGAAACCATCAGCGTAGACGCCAATCGATCATAACAATCTCCAGGACCGATCAGGCCTGGCAGATCCTCGGTAGACGAACCGACGAAACTCATGGCCTCAAACAGCCGCCGCTGAAGAATGGTTTCGTCTCTTGGGTCCGAATCCGCCGCAAGCGGGATCATGGAACAGGTGCATGCCCCCTGACCGAATATAAGGTGGACTGGGTTCGTTCGCGAACCGCGTCACGCAAACGGACTCATCGAATGGATCTACGGATTGCCGCGGAGGTACATGCAATGTCGACGTGATGCCGTTTGTAGTTCACCATCCCCATATAAGGGTTTCGGGTGCCGTCAGGCGTACGAAAGTCTCATGCAGGAACCCGCGGGCCGCAGACGATTGCCTATGGGGATTTGTGCCTCGGGGTGTGCCAGCGCCTGTCGCGAACTTCCGCATAGGATGCGGTGGGCATTTCGTGGAAGCCGCTTCCGGGCCAGGTCGCAGAGGCTGTAGCGTTGATTCCAGCGAGATTGGTATGCGTGACGACCGGCGCCACGGCAACGTGCACATAACATCCCGTTGACCGGCGCCGGCGTGGCGCGGTCCTACGAGCAACTTGGCCATGCCGGGTCATGGGGCCTTCTCCCGGTTCGGCGCTCTTGAGGCAGGCGGTGCACGAGGCTGGCACCACCGTTCGAACCTCTCGATGACGACCATGCGTCCGCCGCAGCAAGGGCAAGGCCGGCAGACGTCAGCCGGTTCTTCCGGAGTGTCGTCTTCGGGCGGCGGAGCGACGTTCAGCAGTTCGCGCGCGACTGCGAGGCTGGCCTTGCGGGCGGAGCTGGCGAGCAGCCCATAGTGACGGATGCCGTGGAACCCACGCGGCAGGACATGGAGCAGGAAGCGGCGGATGAACTCGTCGGCGGCAAGCGTCATGGCGCGCTGGCGCTCGGCACCGTCGCGGCGATAGTCCTTGTAGCGGAAGGTGACTCCAGCCTCGTCGAAGGCGATCAGGCGGCTGTTCGAGATGGCGACCCGGTGGGTGTAGCGCGACAGGTAGGCAAGCACGGCTTCCGGCCCGGCGAAGGGCGCCTTGGCATAGACCACCCAGCGCTTCTTCCGGACTGGCGACAGGTGCCGCAGGAATGCCCGGCGGTCGCCCAGGTGCGCCATCGATCCGAAGAAGCTGAGCCGTCCGGCCTCGTGCAGCGTAACCAGCCGGGTGAGGAAGAGCCGGCGGAACAGTTTGCCGAGCACGCGCACTGGAAGGAGAAAAGCCGGACGCGACGATATCCACCGGCTTCCGTCTGGCGCGATGCCGCCGCCTGGTACGATCATGTGGACATGCGGATGATGCGTCATTGCCGAGCCCCAGGTGTGGAGGACGGCGGTGATGCCGATCCTGGCGCCGAGGTGCCTGCTATCGGCCGCGATCGTCAGCATCGTCTCCGATGCCGCCTTGAACAGCAGATCATAGATCAGCGCCTTGTTATGGAACGCGATCTCGGCGACTTCGGCCGGCAGCGTGAAGACGATGTGGAAGTATCCGACCGGGAGCAGATCGGCTTCGCGCTCGGCGAGCCATGTACGCGCGGCCGCGCCCTGGCACTTGGAACAATGCCGGTTGCGGCAGGTAATGGGCGACGCCCATTACCTGTCTTATGGGCAGATCCAGTAATGGGGAGTTGGCGTGCCGGCAACGGCATTTTTCGGTGAATTGTTGCGCTTTTTGTCTCCAT
>NZ_JAMYLA010000101.1:0-9525 GCF_040317725.1 Mesorhizobium sp. M1396
GGCATGCATCGTGAGATACTCGGCGATGAGGCGCCGCATTGCGGCATCATCGTCAATGACAAGAACATGTTTCAACGGCACACCTCGTTTTGGGGGTTGGGCCCCGATCAGGGTTGCATTACCTGAATCTGCAATCAAAAGGCATGTATTAGTGATGACATTACTTGAAATTGAACAACTGGTTCTCAAAACCCTCAACGCTCTAGTTGCCGAAAAAGTAGAGGTCTCGATGACAACCAGAATGCGGGATCTCGGCCTCGACAGCCTCGACTATAACGAGCTTGCTACGGCGATCGAGAGCCGACTTGGCTGGTTTGTCGACGATTACAAGCTCTGGCAATACGAGTCCGTAAGGCATGTGGCCGACGCCGTCGCCAGTCAGGAGTTGCGCACCGCGGAACCACCAGCAGTGCGGCAAGTGCTGGAGTAGTGCTGTAGGCACAGGTTACGGTGAGGGCAGCTTGGGCGGCGGTAGCTATGGCCATTGCTCCGCTGTGGTTTGTATCCGTGACTGGTGTGTTTGAGAACTGTTGGGTCAGCCCGGTCCATGTCGCAGTGCCGATGCCCCCTTGGTGGCGTTGCCCGCAATTGCGATCGCTGCGCCCAGGGCACCAATGCTGACGGTCGTTGTCAGGCCACCCGTTGAATTGTTGTCAGAGGCAACAGTGCCCACCACACCATCCCAATCGGTGGTCGTATAGACCGACATGTAGTCACGGAACACGCTCTCACTATACGTGGTCACGATCGTTGCCGTCGTACCGGTTGGCACGAGGGCTGACCACACTGACAGATAGACCACACCAGAATTGAAGATGCTTTCCACCTGAGCGAGAAGGGTGGCAGCCACACCCCCAATCGTCATACTGTTGACGGTCACTGCACTTTCGGTGTCAGTGGTCTCAGTTGTCACGATGACACGACGATTAGCGTGTGGCGCGACAAGAAGCGGAATGCTGGTGTGGGTGTAAACGGTCGTGGCAGTCGAGTCTTCGTGAGTGCCATTGAAGACCAGATCTATCGGGAACATTTTCTCCCAGACGCCCGAGCTGCGCACATAGACCTGTCGAGCCTTGGTCCAGAGGCTTGAGATTTTCACCCAGACGGCGCTGGCCGCCCCCCAGACCCCGGAGGCTTTGACGTAAAGGGCCATTACGGCTGCACCCAGAAATCACCGTCCACGCCGCCAGAAGGGGCAGCGGCCGAGATCGTGACGCTGCGATTTGCCATCGTGCCGACGCCGAGAAGCGCCTTGGTCTGGGCAATGGACTGCGGTCGACGATAATTGTCCCCGGTGCCGTCACTCGACACGCGACCGACGAAGCTCGTCACAGCGTCGGCACCTGTGGCGTAGGTCGAGCGGTACAAACGCGTCGTGATATCACCAGCGCCATCGCGCTGAGGCGATGAACATGTATGGCGAGAGCAGAACGTTTGGGGCGGGGCGGGACGAAGAGGTTGCGGAGGGCTGACAAGGTCGAGACGAAGCGTTGCAGGCCTCTCGGCGATCGGACCCCTGCATCATCCGCTCCCGTTTTCGCGGCGGCACATGGGAATTCTCCGCTCCGTTGTTCAACCCCTTGTGCGACCGGTGCTTGACGTCCGGCATCACCTGTCGCTTTGCCGCTCCATACGAGCGCAGCTAGTCGGTGATCATGCGCTTCGGCGCGAGCCCCTGCTTCTTCAACAGCCGCGTCAGCAAGCGCTTGGCGGCCTTGGTGTTGCGGCGGTTTTGCATGATTTCGTCCAGCACATATCCATCCTGGTCGACGGTGCGCCACAACCAAAGCTTTTTGCCGGGCGATGGTGACGACCACTTCGTTCAGGTACCAGACGTCATTCCGGCACGGCGGCTTGCGGCGCAAGCAGCGAGCGCAGTCCAGCCCGAACTTGATGCCCCACCGGCGACTTGTCTCATACGAAACCACGATGCCGCGTTCCAGCAGCATTTCCTCAACCAGGCGCAGGCTCAGCGGAAACCGGAAATAAAGCCAGACCGCGTGGGCGATAATAGGCGGCGGAAATCGGGGGGCGTGTAGCTGACGGCGGGCGTATTCATGCCCCCCGGCGTCCATGTCGCAAATCTTGACGATTGCTTTGTGTGTCAAGCCCGCCGCAGGTCTCAACGCGTTCAATGCAGACATTGTGAAAATCGCCCTATTCCGCTTTTTTTACCGCCCCTTAAGTCCCCCGCTCGCATGCTTGTCGATGCCATTGAACTCATAGCCATCGGCCAAGGATTTTGGAAAATATGTTTCCGCTCGCAGCAGAAAACGTGAGAGTCGCTGTAGGCCTAACGTTAAGGGGAGAGAGCGGTTTGATTGGACGAAATGGGTACCGGAGTACCGAGTCATGAAGCCACGAGGTAATCTGGTCCGACTGAAGCAATTTCAGGTGAATGAGAAGCGGCGACAGTTGCACCAGCTAGACATCATGATTGCCGATTTCGAACGCATGGCGCGAGAACTGGACTTCCAGTTAAACGCCGAGGAAACGAAGGCCGGCATCTCCGATGTCAATCATTTCGCTTATCCGACGTTCGCCAAGGCCGCTCGCCTACGTCGTGACAACGTCAAGAATTCGCAATCGGACCTTCTGCGGCAGAGAACCGCAGCCGAGCCATGCCTCGCCGAGGCTGAAGCAGAGCTCTCCAAGGCGCAAATGCTAGAATCGCGCAGCGGCAGAGGCCACGACCTCGAACCCGGCAACCGAAGCGCCATGATCGGCTGAGCCGGATGGCTTCAGCGCGCCTCATTCGCGACACCCGACTGGCCGTTGGCGCGCGAGAGGCGTGCGGGCACTGTAAAGATATCAGCGTATTGATGCAGCGATAGCTGGTCGGGACGGCTGTCATGCTGCGGCGACATACGCGATTTTGTTCCAGATTTGCATGGCGGCGTTACGCAGGTATTGGGGGAAAGTGGAACTGGTTGGCACTCGGATCATCGGTGGAAACGAACCGCTGCCGGCGGATCGGCGCCTGGCGGCAACGCCTGGCGCTTTCGGCGGCGGCGGTAACGGCAAAGCAGGCTGGCCGGTCGAGGATGAAGCGGCACCTGCGCGATGCCGTTCTGCTCACGGCCGGGAGACGGGGTCGGCCCCGCCGGCCGGATGCTGCTCGCTTGGCGCGGCATCGTAAAGTCAACCGACAGCTTATGAAGATGTGCGTACATTGGGCCATGTCAGAAGTTGCTCGTGATCCGCTCTATGGTCGCCACCGCTTTCCCGCCGAGATCATTGCGCACGCGGTATGGCTCTACTTTCGCTTTCCGCTCAGCCTGCGCATGGTTGAGGACATGCTGGCGGCCCGCGGCATCATCGTCACGCATCAGACCGTTCGAAGCTGCGCGGAGAAATTCGGACGGCATTCCGCCCAGGAGATCAATATCAGCCGGCTGCCTGGGCGATAAATGGCATCTCGACGAATGTGTCGTGGCTATCAGTGGCAAGAAGCAGTGGCTCCGGCGTGCCGTCGATCAGGACGGCTTCGTCCTCGAAGTGCTGGTACAAAGCCGCCGAAATGCCAAGGCGGCAAAGCGTCTGATGCGCAAGTTGCTGAAAGCTCAAGGGCGGACACCACGGATCATGATCACCGACAAGCTCCGATCCTATGATGCCGCCATGCGCGACCTCATGCCCGGCGTCGAACACCGGTCGCACACAGGCCTGAATAATCGAGCGGAAAATTCGCACCAGCCGACCCGACGACGCGAAAGGATCATGAAACGCTTCAAGTCGGCACGCCAGCTTCAGCGGTTCGTTTCCATCCATGATCCGATTGCCGACCTGCTCACTTTCCCTGCAATGCGCTGTCATCGGCTCAACATCGAGACCTGCGTAACGCCCCATGCAAATCTGGAACAAAATCGCGTGTGTCGCCACAGCGTGACAGCCGTCCCGGCCAGCTATCGCTGCATCAAGCCGCTGAAACTTACAGTGCCGGGCGCGCTGCTACCTGAATTTCCTTACCGCTCAATCAATGTGACAGCACCGATTCTTCTCAACCGCGGCATGCCCTAAATCGTCACTTGCGTTCCGATCTCGACGACGCGTCCGGTCGGGATCTGGAAGTACTCCGTCGCGTCGGCCGCCGTACGCGCCAGGCCGATGAACAACCGGTCCTGCCACACCGGCATGCCGGAATTGGGCGAGGCCTTGAGCGAACGCCGTGACAGGAAGAACGAGGTCGTCATGATGTCGAACTTCCAGCCTTGCTTGCGGCAGATCGCCAGCGCGCGCGGGATGTTCGGCTGCTCCATGTAGCCGAAGGTCAGCGTCACCCGCATGAACAGCTCGTTGACCGTCTCCATCTTGACCCGGTCGCTGTCGGGCACCACCGGTTGCGGCGCGGTCACCACCGAAAGGATGACGTTCTGCTCGTGCAGCACCTTGTAGTGCTTCAGGCTGTGCATCAGCGCGGTTGGCGCGCTGAGTGGATCGCTCGTCAGGAACACCGCGGTGCCGGACACCAGCTGCGGCTTTTTCTTCAGGAGATTGCCGGCGAGGAAATCGAGCGGGATTTCGTTGCGGCGGGTCTTGTCGAACAGATAGCGGCTGCCGCGCACCCAGGTCCACATAGCCAGCACAATGGTGAAGGCCACCGCCAGCGAAGCCCAGCCACCCTCGAACACTTTGACGATGTTGGAGGCAAAAAAGCCGACATCGATGAAGCCGAACAGCGCCGTCATGGCGACCGCCACCCACAGCCGCCATTTCCAGATCCGGGTCATGACGACGAACAGCAGCACCGTCGTCACCAGCATGTTGCCGGTCACCGAGATGCCATAGGCGGAGGCGAGCTTGCTCGATTCGCCGAAACCGACGACCAGCAGCATCACCGCCAGCGCCAGCAACAGATTGACGCGCGGCATGTAGATCTGGCCCGACTGCTTCTCCGAGGTGTGCAGGATTTCCAGGCGCGGCAGCATATTGAGCTGCACCGCCTGCCGGGTCAGCGAGAAGGCGCCGGAGATGACCGCCTGGCTGGCGATGACAGTCGCGGCCGTCGCCAGCACGACCATCGGGATCAGCGTCCAGCCTTCGTTCATCTCGAAGAATGGACGGCCGACGACGCCATTCTTGGCCAGCACGAAGGCGCCTTGCCCGGCATAATTGAGCAGCAGGCAGGGAAACACGATCGCCAGCCAGGCCAGCACGATCGGCTTGCGGCCGAAATGGCCGAGATCGGCATAGAGTGCTTCGGCGCCGGTGACGGCGAGGAAGATGGCGCCGATGGTCACGAAAGCGACGTCGGGCGAATTGATCAGAAACGCGACGATGTAGTGCGGGCTCACCGCCCACAGGATTTCCGGATCGGCGATGATGTGGTTGAGCCCGGAAAGGCCAATTGCCAGGAACCACACCGCCGTCACCGGGCCGAACACCAATCCTACCCCGCCCGTGCCGAAGCGCTGCACCGCAAACACCATGGTAAGAATGACCAGTGTCAGCGGCACGACATAGGGCTGGAAGGTCGGCGTGACGACATTCATGCCCTCAACCGCCGACAGCACCGATATCGCCGGTGTGATGACGGCATCACCGAAGAAAAGCGATGCCCCGACGATGCCGATGCCGAGCATCAGCGCCGAGCGCTTGGGGAAACTGCCGCGCGCCAGCGCCATCAGCGACAGCACGCCGCCCTCGCCGCCGTTATCGGCGCGCAGCACGAACATGATGTACTTGATGGTGACGATGATCGTCAGCGACCAGATGATCAATGACAAAACGCCGAGGATATCGCCGCGCTCGGCGACATTGCCGCC
Organism: Mesorhizobium sp. M1396; assembly: GCF_040317725.1. Lineage (NCBI taxonomy): Bacteria > Pseudomonadati > Pseudomonadota > Alphaproteobacteria > Hyphomicrobiales > Phyllobacteriaceae > Mesorhizobium > Mesorhizobium sp. M1396. The sequence continues at coordinate 5,766 of NZ_JAMYLA010000101.1, forward strand.
CGACGACGCCACCAGCGCCTCACGGAACGCGTAGATCGGGCTGGTGCCAATATCGCCATAGACAACGCCGAGCGCGCCTAGCATCAGCACCTCGGGGCTTTGCTGTTCGATTGCCGGATGGCTCGACTGTTCGACGGGTTCTGCCTCGCTACCAGTATTGGTAAGGACCATGGACGACACTCCGATAAGGGGCGGCCCTCTACCTTTGCTGCACTGCAATATCAAGTGCCGCGACGTAATGGCTCCGTATGCGGACCGCATTTGTTGCCGCACCGGCGGATTGTCTCATACGAAACCACGATCCCGCTCCCGGGCCATTTCCTCGACGAGACACAGGCCAAGGGGACCTGAAGGAGGGCCAGACCGGATGGGCGATGATCTGCGGCAGGAAACGATGGCGCTGCTTGTAGCTGACGGCATGTCTTTCTCCTTTGTGTGTCTGCCAGACGAGCGGGCGGGCACGGAAGTGGTCGCGCTCTGGCTGCCAGACATACTCGTCCAACCTGATGAAAACCTGACTTGTACACCCAGCCCAAACAGGTGCGAGGGGTCGGTCTATTACCAAAGGCTCTGAGGGCTGATTCTCTAGGGTTCGGCATTCAATACACCGAGCGCTTGCGGAGGCCGGCGTCGAACCCGCAGTGGGCAGTGTCGGCGACTCTTTCGATAATGCTCTCGCGGAAACGATCAACGGTCTTTACAAGGCCGAGGTGATCCATCGACGCGGACCCTGGCGCTCATTCGAGGCCGTCGAGTTCGCCACGCTCGAATGGGTCGACTGCTTCAACAATCGCTGGCTGCTGGAGCCCATCGGCAACATCCCGCCGGCCGAAGCCGAGGAACGCTACTACGGCATGTTGGATGAACCAGCCATAGCCGCGTGACTCAAACGAAACGGCCACCGGAATGCCCGGGGCAGTTCACATCGCATTTGATGCCAGCTTCATCGTATTTTCTTCGGCTTGGACGGGCACTTGGCAGACCCACAGAGCTGGGAACCCTTTGCCATACTACAACTGTAACATCATATCGGTTTAGCAGGTCAAGCTTTGGTGGTAACCTCATTGGGTAGAATAACTACTTTGGAGGCGAGCAATGGATCGCGATAACAAACGGGCACGTGCAGCTGCAAGATCATCTCAAGGCGTGGGGAGCAGTAGCCTCCGTGACGTTCCAGAGGGGCCATTGAGCGATGTTGCAGAACGGCTGGTAACCGCTAACCCGCGCGATACAGCGCGAAATCTTGGGGGCTTCAAAGGCCTCGGGACGCACGAGCGAACAGCCGTTCGGGGCACTCAACCCGGGCCAGAAACTGACCTCGCGAGATTTGAAAGGCGGACCAATCGTCTTGGACGATCAGCCATCGATCTGGCCGCGACATTAACAGCCGAATTGGGGTACAGCACGGATGACATAGCATTGCAGAAAGTCGGAGCGGCCAGTAATCTAGGCGATTACCTAACGCCAGGGCTGCAAGATGCTATTGTTAATCGCATTGGCAACATGGATCCGCCGTCGCAAGCTCTCGGAGCTTATTACGTTGCGCCACACTTCAGTAAGTTTACTGACGAAAACAAATCTCGCATTCTTGATCAGGCCATTGGATTGGCTTCTTCTGATCCGGATGGCAATGTCAGGATGATGGCATCCAATGCTATTCTCAACATGTATCAACAGTTAGACGCAAACCAACAGGCCCAAGCTCACTCAGTTTTTCCCGGCATGCAAGACATCTTGCCGCACATGCCGCCGCCGCAGCATGCAGCAGAGGAACGGAGTGCGAATCTGGACGGCCACATAGCAGGTATTGAGGCTGCAGTCCGTGATACAGTAGGCCCGCAAACCTCGTATGAACAGCTGCAGCGGGGTGCTCAAATCGGGCGGTCCATAAACCACGCCTTCAATCACGCCCGAGAGGACCTAATGGAGGCCACCAGAAGCAGAGATCGCTCCGGCCGTTGAGGTCTCGGCCATGGTACAGTGACGCTTTCTCTCCCGAATTCCGTTTACGGCCTTGCCGTTTCCAATTCGCTGGCCGTTGACGTACCTGCTTAGTGTAACTTTCAAAAACCACGTCTGCCGGGTGATGCGCTGCAAGCATCGCACCACCCGCTGCGGCATCGATCTGTCGAGCGGCGACATCGCGCGACGCCGGTTCGGTCTCTGAAGCACGCGCAGCATTAGCTACGGCTAATCCGGCAATGGAACAATGCTTTCAACAAAAACGACGCCCCCCAACATAGCCATTAGCATCGCGTGCTCACTCGCCGTGGGCTTCTGTGCGGCAAGTCTTTACGCAACCTTCCGCCACGGCGGCAGCGGCGAGGCTCTGATGGCGTTTGATGTCCGTGCCTTTTGGTTTGAGACGCCCTTCTATTTGGGTTTCGCAACCCCCGTTTTCTATCGGGGCGCGGCTATCGTGCTCTCGACGTCCGCGGTCGTCTTGCTGATTCAGCAGATCGTATTGCGCCGCAAGCTCGAACACCACGGGACGGCTCGTTGGGCTCGAGTGGATGAAATGCGACGCACGGGATATCTGCGACGATACCGTGGCGTGACAGGGCCGGTGTTTGGGAAGACAAGTGGCCCTTTCTGGCCTGGCTACTACCTGACCAATGGCGAGCAGCCTCACAGCCTCATCGTTGCACCGACCCGCGCTGGCAAGGGCGTCGGCATAGTCATTCCAACGCTACTTACATTCAAAGGCTCGGTGATAGCTCTGGACGTCAAGGGGGAGCTCTTTGAGCTCACCTCGAGGGCGCGCAAAGCCGCAGGTGACGACGTGTTTAAATTCGCGCCGCTGGATTCGGAGCGGCGCACAAACTGCTACAATCCGCTGTTGGATCTTATAGCGTTGCCTCCACAGCAGCAATTCACCGAAGCCCGCCGCTTGGCCGCAAACCTGATTACGGCCAAGGGGGAGGGCGCGGAAGGTTTCGTCAGCGGCGCGCGAGATATCTTTGTCGCGGGAATCCTTGCCTGCATCGAGCGGGGCACGCCAACAATCGGCGCCGTCTATGACCTCTTCGCCCAGCCGGGGGAGAAGTTTAAGCTCTTCGCGCGACTCGCCATGGAGACCCAGAACAAAGAGGCACAACGCATCTTCGACGACATGGCGGGGAACGATACGAAAATCCTAACCTCCTACACTTCCGTGCTCGGCGATGGCGGGCTCAACCTGTGGGCGGATCCCGCTGTAAAGGCGGCCACAAGTCGCTCGGACTTTTCGGTCTATGATCTTCGCCGTCGCAGAACGTGCATCTATCTTTGCGTTGGTCCGAACGACCTTGAGGTGATCGCGCCTCTGATACGCTTGTTTTTTCAGCAAATCGTTTCAATTCTGCAGCGGTCGCTGGCCCGCCGGGATGAAAAGCACGAGGTTCTCTTCCTGCTCGACGAGTTCAAGCACTTGGGTAAGCTGGAAGCGATCGAGACCGCAATCACGACTATCGCGGGCTACAAGGGGCGTTTCATGCTCATCATCCAAAGCCTTTCGGCACTGACGGGGGCTTATGGAGAGGCTGGCAAGCAGAATTTTCTCAGCAATACCGGACTGCAAGTGTTCATGGCCACGGCTGATGACGAGACTCCGAACTACATTTCCAAGGCCATCGGTGAATACACGTTTGAAGCCAAATCGATTTCCCACAGCCAGGCGCGAACGTTCGACTGGACCATTCAGAATTCACATCAAGGTGCACCGCTATTGCGTCCCGAACAGGTTCGGCTGCTCGATGACGACTACGAGATTGTTCTCATC
>NZ_JAMYLA010000102.1:0-9299 GCF_040317725.1 Mesorhizobium sp. M1396
CGGGCGAACGCTGACGGCCGCGCATTACATAAGAGGGGTCAAAATTGGACGCCGATCCGGGGTCAGTTTTGGAAGCCGGTTGACACTCCGGGACCGCGGACCTCGTCAGCTTCTCGTAAGTATGCCCGAGTAGGTTGCTCAGCTGATCTGTGGACGTGAGGCTAACGTGAACCGGCACAAATTTGACCTATCCAATGTAACAGGTTGGCGGCAGGTGCAGCCCCCGGCATCTCAAGAGCAAGCGGCACAGGCCGGGCAAGAGGGCTTTGAGCAGCGCTCGGGCGAGGCGCGCCAAGCCGCTGCCCAAATTCCCGCCCCCGGCGTTCCGGCTCTGCCAGACCCGTTCCATCCTCATCCGTCTCACGGAGACCTGAGCCTCATCGAAGGCGCGGCCCCATGGGAAGCGCAGCCCATGATGCAAGGGAGCGGACAAGAACACGCCGCGGCGCCGTACGCCGGAGGCAGTGGGTCGATGCTAGGTGCCTCGGTGCTGCAGCCGGGTCACTCAACGGCGCGCCATCATCATGCGCCGGATTCGTCAGTGGGTGATCTGAATCCTTCCGCACCGTTCGAGTTGCGTGACCATGCTCGTTCCCCCGTGCCGGCGGCGGTGCAGCCAGATCCTCCAGTAGTGGTCTCCGACGGTCGCGGCTGCAAGCGTCCTCTTTATTCCAACGATGCGACCGTTGTCGAAGGGCTGAGGTCACTCTACGCGGGTAAGGCCAAGGAGGAAACGGTCAAGCGCCATGTAAATTCTCTTTACGGCTTTGGTCGTTGGCTCTTTAAAAATAACAAGCCGGGATTTGCTGCTCGGCTTCACGAGGAGTCGCTGGATGAAGATCTCAAGGAGTACGAGAGCAGTGGTGGCTCCTCGACTGTGGCTGTGGCACTGCGTCGTCTCAGAGAGTCGGCGGGCGGAGTGCCAATGGTGGGCCGCGCTGTCCTGAATCCCGACCCTGCCGACGCCGTGCTCATCAAAGAGTACAAAGCGGCTCTCATCAAAGAGTACAAGGGAGCGCCTGCGACCGGGCCGAATCGCCAAACCATTCACGACTATGGAGCTACTCTTAGACGTTTCAGTGAATACCTGGTTGAAAACAACAAGCCGGGGATTGCGGCTCGGCTTCACGAGGAGTCGCTGGATGAAGATGCCAAGCGCTATAAGGCCTCCAGTGGTGACCGGAGGATCATTGCACTAGCTCAACTCCGGAAGTTCCTGCCGTCCGCCGCACTCGGGCGCGAAATTGCCCTTGCTGCTCGTCCGGAAGACGCACTCGGCATGGAGGCTCGTGCCATTGGGGACGCCGCTGCGCAGCACAGCGGGCCGCAGAAGGCATTGGGTCGGCCAGAGAAGCTCCCTGGGGAAGCTAATGAAGACGCCGCTGTTCTGCCATCGTCTTTCGTACCAACTGGGCACCATCACCAAGCCTCGGATCCCGCAGAGTCCTTTCGTCCCCTGATCTGGCGCGACGGCGACCAGCGCGCGCCGGACGAGCGGATCGCTGCACAGGACAGGAGCAACCTGCTACCAAGCGAGGAGGTGCCACTGAGGCCACCGGAATTCGCTCCTCCCAGCTTGCGGGCGGGGAATTCCGCCTCGCCAGAGCTCTTTCCTGAGGGGATGTCCCCCGCGGTCGAAGGGTTTTTTGGTGTTTTCGGCGACCCCAGCGGGCGGGTGCTCGGCGCATTGCAATTGCTAGGCGACGAACATATCCACAGGGATTACCAGCTCCTGGAGCAGGAGTTGCAGGGGAACAATCCAGAACTCGCCGCCCGGACGCGGTTCGTGGATCCCCTCGTAGCCAATTATCATCTGCGCTTGGGCTCCGAGAGCGACAAGCTAAGCGCATTCCAGCGCATCGTCCATAATCAGAACGGTAACGACACAGCCGACTTCCTGTTCGTGCCAGTGAGCGATGGCGGTAAGACTCTTGCGGAGCGCGGCAAACATTGGTCGCTGCTGTTCGTTGATCGCAGCGACCGGGAACGGCCGGTTGCCTATCATTATGACTCCGTCAGCGGATGGCATGACAAGCTTGCAAAACACCTCGCAGAAAGGCTGGGCGCCAGCCTGGAGACCCGCGTGGACTTACCCCGCATCGCCCAGCAGAGCAACGAGTGGGATTGCGGAGTCTACGTGGTGGACGGCACGCGGGCGCTGGTTGGGCGATTGCAAAGATGGCAGCCAGACCTGCCAGACCTGAACCTCAACAACCTCGTCGTCAATCGGCAGGCACTACAAACCCGACTCATGGGTGACGATACATCTGGAACGGCAAATTATCTCACGAACTTTGAACTCATGGACCGACAGGCGCGAGACGCGGTTAAGGAAAGCCCCGTTGGGACGTTTCACCAGCGGATCAAGCGGCTCGGCCAGTCAGCGCGAGCGTTGCACGACAGAGCCCTGGCTCCAGTCGCGCCGGACCAAGGCAACCCAGACTCGGTGTTCGTACGGGACGTTGTTCCCGGGGAAACACGCCATCATCATGCGCCGGATTCGTCAGTGGTTGATCTGAATCCCCCCGCACCGTTCGAGTTGCGTGACCATGCTCGTTCTATGCCGGCGGCGGTGCAGCCAGATCCTCCAGTAGTGGTCTCCGGTCGCGACAAGCGTCCTCTTTATTCCAACGATGCGACCGTTGTCGAAGGGCTGCGGTCAGCACTCTATGCCGGTAAGGTCGGGGAGCGCACGGTCACGGACCATGTAAATTCTCTTCTCGGCTTTGGTCGTTGGCTCTTTGATAATAACAAGCCGGGATTTGCTACTCGGCTTGACGATCCGTTGCTGGATCAGGATCTCAAGGAGTACCAGCGCGAGAGTGGCTCCTCGAACGTGGCTAGAGCACTGGGTCGTCTCAAAGAGTCGGCGGGCGGAGCGCCAATGGTGGGCCGCGCTGCCCTGAATCCCGACCCTGCCGACGCCGTGCTCATCAAAGAGTACAAAGCGGCTCTCATCAAAGAGTACAAGGGAGCGCCTGCGACCGGGCCGAATCCCAAAACCACTCAGGACTATGCGGCTACTCTTAGACGTTTCAGTCAATACCTGCATGAAAACAACAGGCCGGGGATTGCGGCTCGGCTTTACGAGGGGTCGCTGGATGAAGATGCCAGGCGTTATTTGGACTCCAGTGGTAACCGGTGGATCAGTGCACTAGCTCATCTCCGGAAGTTCCCGCCGTACGCCGCACTCGGGCGCGAAATTGCCCTTGCTGCTCGTCCGGAAGACGCAGTCGGCATGGAGGCTCGTGCCATTGGGGACGCCGCTGCGCAGCACAGCGGGCCGCAGAAGGCATTGGGTCGGCCAGAGAAGCCCCCTGGGAAAGCTAAGCAGCTGAGCGAGATCGGCAATTCAGGCGCTCGCGTGCTGATGCAGGCCCCCACCCATCAAGTGGGTGCATTGGCATGGGAGGCGCAGCCCATGATGCTGGGGGACGAGCACCTGGCACCGCATACCGGAGGCAGTGGGTCGATGCTGGGTGCCTCGGTGCTGCAGCCGGGTCACTCAACGGCGCGCGATTCGTCAGTGGTTGATCTGAATCCCCCCGCACCGTTCGAGTTGCGTGACCATGCTCGTTCTGTGCCGGCGGCGCCTGCCGGGCCAGCGTTCGCCAGGGCTGAGGAGACGCCCTCCGCGGTTGGCGAGGCCGCGGAGGCCGCAAGGTGGGCTCGGTTGCAAAAGCAAATGGACGAACCAGTGCATGATCCCGGCCCTCAAGTGGATACATCGCCATGGGAGGCGCAACTCATGGTGCAAGGGAGCGGACAAGAACACGCCGCGGCGCCCTACGCCGGAGGCAGTGGGTCGATGCTGGGGGCCTCGGTGCTGCAGCCGGATCACTCAACGGCGCGCCATCATCATGCGCCGGATTCGTCAGTGGTTGATCTGAATCCCCCCTCACCGTCCGAGTTGCGTGACCCTGCTCGTTCTGTGCCGCCGGCGCCTGCCGGGCCAGCGTTCGCCAGGGCTGAGGAGACGTCCTCCGCGGTTGGCGAGGCCGCGGTGGCCGAAAGGTGGGCTCGGTTGCAAAAGCAGAAGGTCGACGCTGATTTGTCGGGATATTTCGACTCGATTCCGCACGCGGACCTTCTACGATCGCCATGGGAGGCGCAACTCATGACGCAAGGGAGCGGACAAGAACACGCCGCGGCGCCCTACGCCGGAGGCAGTGGATCGATGCTGGGTGCCTCGGTGCTGCAGCCGGGTCACTCAACGGCGCGCGATTCGTCAGTGGTTGATCTGAATCCCCCCGCACCGTTCGAGTTGCGTGACCATGCTCGTTCTGTGCCGGCGGCGCCTGCCGGGCCAGCGTTCGCCAGGGCTGAGGAGACGCCCTCCGCGGTTGGCGAGGCCGCGGTGGCCGAAAGGTGGGCTCGGTTGCAAAAGCAAATGGACGAACCAGTGCATGATCCCGGCCCTCAAGTGGATACATCGCCATGGGAGGCGCAACTCATGGTGCAAGGGAGCGGACAAGAACACGCCGCGGCGCCCTACGCCGGAGACAGTGGGTCGAGGCTAGGTGCCTCGGTGCTGCAGCCGGGTCACTCAACGGCGCGCCATCATGATGCGCCGGATTCGTCAGTGGTTGATCTGAATCCCCCCGCACCGTCCGAGTTGCGTGACCCTGCTCGTTCTGTGCCGCCGGCGGTGCAGCCAGATCCTCCAATAGGGGTCTCCGGTCGCGACAAGGGTCCTCTCTATTCCAACGATGCGACCATTGTCGAAGGGCTGAGGTCAGCATTGGAGAGCACGGTCAAGCGCCATGTAAATTCTCTTCTCGGCTTTGGTCGTTGGCTCTTTGATAATAACAGGCCGGGATTTGCTGCTCGGCTTCACGAGGAGTCGCTGGATCCGGATCTCAAGGAGTACGAGAGCAAGAGTGGCTCCTCGGACGTGGCTAGAGCAGTGGGTCATCTCAAGACGTGGGCGGGCGGAGCGCCAGTGCTGGACCGCGCCGCTGTCCTGAATAATCCCGACCCTGCCGACGCCGCGCTCATCAGAGATTACACAGCGGCTCCCATCAAAGAGTACAAGGCAGCGCCGACCGGGCCGAATCCCGCTACCATTCAGACCTATGGATCTGCTCCTAGACGTTTCAGTGAATACCTGGTTGAAAACAAAAAGCCGGGGATTGCGGCTCGGCTTCACGAGGGGTCGCTGGATGAAGATGCCAAGCGCTATAACAACTCCGGTGGGATCAGTGCACTAGCTCATCTCCGGAAGTCCGAACTCGGGCGCGAGCTCCCTGGGAAAGCTAATGAAGACGACGCTGTTCTGCCATTGCCTTTCGTGCCAACTGGGCCCCATCACCAAGCCTCGGATCCCGCAGGGTCCTTTCGTCCCCTGATCTGGCGCGACGGCGACCAGCGCGCGCCGGACGAGCGGATCGCAGCACAGGACAGGAGCAACCAGCTACCAAGCGAGGAGGTCCTCATCAACCGTGAGCATGATACAGCGGAGTTGAGACCAGCGAAGAGGCAAAGGACCCCGAACAGTCGTCTGCAGGACGTTGCCACTGAGCCGCAGCTGAGCGAGATCGGCAATTCAGGCGCTCGCGTGCTGATGCAGGCCCCCACCCATCAAGTGGGTGCATTGCCATGGGAAGCGCAGCCCATGATGCAAGGGAGCGGACAAGAACACGCCGCGGCGCCGTACGCCGGAGGCAGTGGGTCGATGCTGGGTGCCTCGGTGCTGCAGCCGGGTCACTCAACGGCGCGCCATCATCATGCGCCGGATTCGTCAGTGGTTGATCTGAATCCCCCCGCACCGTCCGAGTTGCGTGACCATGCTCGTTCTGTGCCGGCGGCGGTGCAGCCAGATCCTCCAATAGGGGTCTCCGGTCGCGACAAGGGTCCCCTCTATTCCAACGATGCGACCGTTGTCGAAGGGCTGAGGTCAGCTTACGCGGGTAAGGTCAAGGAGAGCACGGTCAAGCGCCATGTAAATTCTCTTCTCGGCTTTGGTCGTTGGCTCTTTGACAATAACAGGCCGGGATTTGCTGCTCGGCTTGACGAATCGTCGCTGGATCAGGATCGCAAGGAGTACGAGAGCAGGGGTGGCCCCTCGGAGTACGAGAGCAGGGGTGGCCCCTCGATCGTGGCTAGAGCACTGGGTCGTCTCAAGACGTTGGCGGGCGGAGCGCCAGTGGTCGACCGCCCTGTCCGGAATCCCTACCCTGCCGACGCCGCGCTCATCAGAGATTACACAGCGGCTCTCATCAAAGAGTACAAAGAAGCGCCTGCGACCGGGCCGAATCGCGGTACCATTCAGGTCTATGGATCTACTCTTATACGTTTCAGTGAATACCTGCATGAAAACAAAAAGCCGGGGATTGCGGATCGGCTTCACGAGGGGTCGCTGGATGAAGATGCCAAGCGCTATGTGAACTCCGGTGGTAACCGGAGGATCAGTGCACTAGCTCATCTCCGGAAGTTCGCACCCGGGCGCGAAATTGCCCTTGCTGCTCGTCCGGAAGACGCAGTCGGCATGGAGGCTCGTGCCATTGGGGACGCCGCTGCGCAGCGCAGCGGGCCGCAGGAGGCATTGGGTCGGCCAGAGAGGCCCCCTGGGAAAGCTAAAGACGGGCGGGTGCTCGGCGCATTGGAATGGCTAGGCGACGAACATATCCAGAGGGATTACCAACTCCTGGAGCAGGAGTTGCAGGGGAACAATCCAGATCTCGCCGCCCGGACGCGGTTCGTGGATCCCCTCGTAGCCAATTATCATCTGCGCTTGGGCTCCAAGAGCGTCATGCTAAGCGCATTCCAGCGCATCGTCCATAAGAACGGCAACGACACAGCCGACTTCCTGTTCGTGCCAGTGAGCGATGCCGGTACGACTCGTGAGGAGCGCGGCAAACATTGGTCGCTGCTGTTCGTTGATCGCAGCGACCGGGAACGGCCGGTTGCCTATCATTATGACTCCTACAACGGATGGCATGACCCGCTTGCAAAAGAGCTCGCAGAAAATCTGGGCGCCAGCCTGGAGACCCGCGTGGGCGTATCCCGCATCGCCCAGCAGAGCAACGTGGTGGATTGCGGAGTCTACGTGGTGGACGGCACGCGGGCGCTGGTTGGGCGATTGCAATCGCAGCCAGATGACCTGAACCTCAACAACCTCGTCGTCAATCGGCAGGCACTACAAACCCGCCTCAGGGGTGACGATACATTCGGAACGGCAAATAATCTCACGAACTTTGAACTCATGGACCGACAGGCCCGAGACGCGGTTAAGGAAAGCCCCGTTGGGACGTTTCACCAGCAGATCAAGCGGCTCGGCCAGTCAGCGCCAGACGTTGCTCCCGGGGACCCATTTAAATTTCAAAGTCTTGAGAGCAAGGGGGACGCCGCTGCGCAGCACAGCGGGCCGCAGGAGGAATACAGTTGGCCAGAGTATCTCCCCCCTGGGAAAGCTAATGAAGACGACGCTGTACTGGCATCGTCTTTCGTGCCAACTGGGCCCCATCACCAAGCCTCGGATCCCGCAGGGTCCTTTCGTCCCCTGAGCTGGCGCGACGGCGACCAGCGCGCGCCGGACGAGCGGATCGCAGCACAGGACAGGAGCAACCAGCTACCAAGCGAGGAGGTCCTCATCAACCGTGAGCATGATACAGCGGAGTTGAGACCAGCGAAGAGGCAAAGGACCCCGAACAGTCGTCTGCAGGACGTTGCCACTGAGCCGCAGCTGAGCGAGATCGGCAATTCAGGCGCTCGCGTGCTGATGCAGGCCCCCACCCATCAAGTGGGTGCATTGCCATGGGAAGCGCAGCCCATGATGCAAGGGAGCGGACAAGAACACGCCGCGGCGCCGTACGCCGGAGGCAGTGGGTCGATGCTGGGTGCCTCGGTGCTGCAGCCGGGTCACTCAACGGCGCGCCATCATCATGCGCCGGATTCGTCAGTGGTTGATCTGAATCCCCCCGCACCGTCCGAGTTGCGTGACCATGCTCGTTCTGTGCCGGCGGCGGTGCAGCCAGATCGCCCAAAAGTGGTCTCCGGTCCCGACAAGGGTCCTCTTTATTCCAACGATGCGACCCTTGTCGAAGGGCTGAGGTCAGCACTCTATGCCGGTAAGGTCGGGGAGATCACGGTCAAGCGCCATGTAGATATTCTTTTCGGCTTTGGTCATTGGCTCGTTGAAAATAACAAGCCGGGGTTTGCGGATCGGCTTCACGAGGAGTCGCTGGATCGGGATCGCAAGGAGTACGAGATCTGGGGTGGCGGCCCCTCGGCCGTGGCTGGGTCACTGGGTCGTCTCAAGACGTGGGCGGGCGGAGCGCCAGTGGTGGGCCGCCCGGCCCTGAATCCCCACCCTGCCGACGCCGTGCTCATCAGAGAGTACACAGCGGCTCTCATCAAAGCGTACGAGGCAGCGCCGACCGGGCCGAAACCCCGTACCGTTGAGGTCTATGGGTCTGCTCTTAGACGTTTCAGTCAATGCCTGGTTGAAAACAAAAAGCCGGGGATTGCGGATCGGCTTCACGAGCGGTCGCTGGATGAAGATGCCAAGCGCTATATGAAAACCGCTGAAATCAGTGCACTAACTCATGTCCGGAAGTTCGCACTCGGGCGCGAAATTGCCCTTGCTGCTCGTCCGGAAGACGCAGTCGGCATGGAGGCTCGTGCCATTGGGGACGCCGCTGCGCAGACCGCGGCACAAGCTCATGGCCACGCAGGAGAGCAGGGACCCATCTCTCGAGCTCAACAAGTCGCGCCAGCGCCGTTTGAACGGCACTTGGGCAAGAAGCGCGAGGCCCAGGACGGACTGACGAGTACACTTGACAGGAGCAACCTCGTGAACAGCGGGGGCGTCATCATAAACAATGAACATTCCACAGCGCTGTTGAGACCGGCGAAGAGGCAGAGGACTGATAATCCGCAAAGCCGCGCCATGGGGCGGCAACTGAGCGAAGCAACCACGACGTCCATCAGCCAAGCCTCCGATCAAGCCCGAGCGGACCTAGTGGCTTCCTTCAGAAGCAGGGAGCGCTCCGACGCGGGGCGTTGAGCTCCATGGCTGGGGTCAAGCAGAACAGCTCTCTTGACGACAGAGGCGCTGATGCGATCTCCGGACCGGTAGCTCTCGCCGTAATTGATCAGGCTGGTACTGTTGGAAGGCTTGATCAGCCTCGTCACCCCAATCTCCAGCATAGCTCACTGTCACGCGGCCAACGTGCCTCCGTAGCTAACATCTACGTCAGCGTTGAAGAAGTAGCCTGCGCCACGGGATGTTTTGACCAGGCGAGGGTTGGCCGCATCAGCCTCCAGCTTTCGGCGCAAGCGCATGATTAGGACATCGA
>NZ_JAMYLA010000103.1:0-9021 GCF_040317725.1 Mesorhizobium sp. M1396
TCATTATCTCCGACAAGATTTACCAGTGCGTCGCCGATGAGGCCCACAAGGTCGGCGTGTTCGGCCACGGTTTCACCTATTCCGGCCATCCGGTGACAGCCGCTGTCGCCGCCGAGGCGATCAGGATCTTCCGCGAGATCGATCTCGTGAGCCAGGCGCGCCGTCTCGGCGAGTACCTGCATGCAGCGCTCGCGGACGCGCTCAGCGACCATACACTGGTCGGCGAGGTCCGCGGCCGCGGCTTTATCGCGGGCATCCAGATCGTCGAGGATCGCGCCGCCCGTCGCGCCTTCGCGCCGGAGCTCCGGATTGGCACCGATGTCGAGCGGCGGTGCCGCGAGCACGGGGTTATGATCCGCAACATGGGCGACGTGCTGGCGATCTGCCCACCGTATGTGATCACCCCCAACGAGATTGATGCCATGGTTGACGGCATTCGGGCAGCTCTTGATGAGACCGCGGCGGCTCATGCGCGGACCGGCCAGTCGACATGAACCTCCGGGGCCCGACGGCGAGACGTCGCGCCTGGGCGCGAGCACGTATGGCCGTGTCGTTCTGCCGTGCGACAAGGGCGCTTCGCTAAGGCGCGAGCCGCAGCATATCGAATCCTGATCACCATAAGCCGAGCGGAGGCTAGACCATGCTGCAGAAAACCAGCCATTTCATGCGCCAGGCCAATCTCATCAATGGCGAATGGGTGCAGGCCGACAGCGGCCAGACGGTCGACGTCAACAACCCGGCCACCGGTCTCAAGATCGGCACCGTGCCGAAGTCGGGCAAGGCGGAAACCCGCCGCGCCATCGAAGCCGCAAGCGAAGCCTTCAAGACCTGGCGCAAGACGACCGCGCTGGGGCGCTCAAAGCTGTTGCGCAAGCTGCATGACGCGATGATGGACAATCAGGATGTGCTCGCCGAACTGCTCACCATCGAGCAGGGCAAGTCGCTCGCCGAATCCAAGGGCGAGATCGGTTCGGCCGCCGCCTACATCCTGTGGTTTGCCGAGGAAGGCCGCCGCACCTATGGCGATGTCGTGCCTTCTCCATGGGCGGACCGCCGCATCCTGGTGACTAAGGAACCGGTCGGCGTCATCGCCGCCATCACGCCGTGGAATTTCCCATCCTCGATGCTGGCCCGCAAGCTTGGTCCGGCGCTCGCCGCCGGCTGCACAGCGGTCGTCAAGCCGGCCTCGCAGACGCCTTATTCAGGTCTCGCCTGGGGCGCGCTGGCCGAGGAAGTCGGCTTCCCCAAGGGCGTCGTCGATGGAACTCGGCGGCAATGCACCTTTCATCGTCTTCGACGACGCCGATATCGAGCGTGCCGTCGCTGGCGCGATCACCGCCAAGTACCGCAACTCGGACAGACCTGCGTCTGCACCAATCGCTTCCTGGTTCAGGCCGGTGTCTATGACAAGTTCGTCGAGAAGCTCGCTGCCGCCAGCAACGGGCTGAAGGTCGGGTCCGGCCTCGAGGACGGTGTGCAGCAGGGACCGCTGATCGACGAGAAGGCGGTCGAGAAGGTCGAGGAGTTGATCGCCGACGCCACGTCCAAGGGCGGCAAGATCGTCGCCGGGGAGAGCATCTTCACGACGGGTCGACGGTCCGGAGCAGTCGGGAATTGGCTGGAACGGGGTCGGTGAGCGGGGCGCAACCGCATGCTGGAACGCCCGAGCCAGCATGCATTTCCTCGACCAGACGCTCAAAGGGGGAACCTATAATAGAACCAGACTGCATGGGCGATACACCTGCGGCGGGAAACGATGGCGCTTGTAGCTGACGGCGCGGTGTTCATGCCCGTCGGGTATGTGCCGAAAATCCCTGTTCCGCTGGATAGAGCTTGCCAAGCATGGGCAGGAACATTGCCCCCCTTCTTGCCAAAAAGCCCTGAAATGCAGCAATGGCCGGAGTAACCACGCGGTCGCTACGCGTAACCGTGAACCATTGTCGGCGGATCGGCAGCCCGATTACGTCAAGCACAGTGAGCCGCCCCGCGGCGACCTCGGAGGCGATGGTGTGGGCCGATATGAACGCCACACCGAGTCCGGCCATTACCGCTTGCTTGATAGTCTCATTGGAATGCATCTCAGTTCCCGGTTCGTCCAGTCGCCCGGGAATCTCACCCAGGAATCGTTCGAAAGAGACACGCGTACCCGATCCTGGCTCTCTAATGATAAAATGTTCCAGCGCCACTTCCTCTTTGGAAATTTCACGCCTGCCGGCCAGCGGGTGATCAGGCGCGGTGACAATAACCAAGGGATGATCTCCGAATGCCGCAGAACGCACGGGGATGTCGCGCGGAGGGCGACCCATCAATGCTATGTCAAGCTTGTGGTTCTTCAGGTTGGCAATCGTTTCGGCTCTGTTGCCGACAATCAGATTCATCTTGATGTCGGGGAATTCCTTCATGAACCCTGCCATGAGTTGTGGCGCAAAGTATTTTGCCGTCGAGACGACACCAAGAATCAAGCTGCCTTTTTTTAGCCCGCTGATGGCATCGACTTCTTCGACCAATATGCGAAGCCGTTCATCGATCGCTTGTGCGGCATCAACGAACGCAAGACCTGCGGCAGTCGGACGCATGCCCTGCGTTGTCCGCTCGAACAGCTTGGTCCCGGCTTCCTCCTCCAATTGCTGAAGTTGGAGTGTTACTGCTGGTCCGGTCAGGCCTAAGCTCTTGGCCGCGCTGATGATTTTTCCATTTTCCAGGATCGCCGAAACGGTGCGCAGGTGGCGGAGCGTTATGTTTCTCATGCGGTAAGATAAGATTTTTTAACTCAGACTGTAAACTGATTAAAGTTTACTGATGTGCCCGCCGATGCATGAATGCTGCCGATCCGTGCCGACTGCTCGGTGGATCTGGGAGGATCACATGGGGGCACCGACACTCGACGCATTTCTGGCATCGCATGACTCCGCAGGACGCGGGTCAGATGTGACTGATACTATAAGGGCTCTGGCCGGAGCGGCGCTTAAAGTCGGCAATGCAATTCGATTCGGGACCCTGGGCTGCGCCTTTTCAGAAACGTTGGGCAAGACCAACTCCGACGGCGATGTACAAAGAGGTCTGGATGTATTTGCAAACGAGACTTTTCTACATGCTATGCGCAGCGTGCCGATTGCCTACATTGCCTCAGAGGAACTGGATGAACCTGTCGTGCTTGATTCGAGAGCACGGCTCGCTGTGGCCATCGATCCGCTCGACGGTTCATCGAACATCGATTCCAACGTCTCGATAGGCACAATTTTCTCGCTCCTCCCAGCGACTGGCGGGCCGGACGTGGAGCCGGCCGGCGTTTTTTTTCAGCCGGGCCACCGGCAACTTGCAGCTGGCTTCTTCGTATACGGGCCTCAATTGGCGTTCGTGCTGACGCTTGGCAGTGGCACACACGCCTTCATCTTTTCGCCGCGGCTGGGCGCCTTCGTACAGGCCCACGAAAGCCTGTCCATTTTGCCTCGCACGCAGGAATTCGCAATCAACGCTTCCAACTACCGTCATTGGGACGAGGCGGTTCGATTGTATGTCGACGATTGTTTGAAGGGCAGTCAGGGGCCGCGCGAAAAGGACTTCAATACGCGTTGGATCGCCTCGCTGGTTGCCGAAGCCTACCGGATCCTGATGCGCGGCGGCGTCTTTCTCTATCCCGGGGACGGGCGTCCGGGATACGGCGATGGCCGGCTTCGTCTTGTTTATGAAGCCAACCCGATTGCCATGCTCATCGAGCAGGCCGGCGGGGCCGCGACGGATACGGTAAACCGGATCCTCGATATCGAGCCGACGGGTCTTCATCAGCGCGTACCTCTCGTCTTCGGGGCCTCGAAGGAAGTCAATAGGATCGGTCGCTATCACACTGAACCCAGCATGATCGCTGACCGCTCGCCGCTGTTCGGCAATCGTGGCCTGTTCCGCGCCTGAGAAACGAACGAGTCCATCATGTCCGCAAAGCATCCCATCATTTCGATCACAGGCTCGTCGGGCGCCGGTACGACCTCTGTGAAGCGCATCTTCGAACAGATATTCCGCCGCGAAAAAATCGAAGCCGCCTTCATTGAGGGCGACGCGTTTCACCGCTACGACCGCGCAGCGATGCGGCATAAAGTTGCCGAGGAAGAAAAGAACGGCAATCCCAATTTCACCCACTTCAATGTGGAGGCGAACGAACTCGGGATCTTGCAAGATGTTTTTGAGGAATATGCTCGAAGGGGAACCGGCAAGACCCGCACATATGTCCATGATGATGAGGAAGAAAAGCTCTACGGTACGCCGCCGGGCAGTTTCACGGCATGGCGCGAATTCGAACCGAGCGACCTTCTGTTCTATGAAGGGTTGCACGGCTGCGCGTCGGCCGATGCGGTTGATCTCGCTAGACATGCCGATCTGAAGATCGGCGTCGTTCCGGTCATCAACCTCGAGTGGATCCAGAAGATACATCGGGATCGGTCGACGCGGGGCTATTCGACCGAAGCGGTGATGGATGTGATCCTGCGGCGTATGCCGGACTATGTCCGCTACATCGTGCCGCAGTTCGCGCTGACCAACATTAATTTTCAGCGGGTGCCGATCGTCGACACGTCCAATCCTTTCATAGCGCGCTGGATACCGACGCCAGACGAATCGATGTTGGTGATCCGCTTCGCCAATCCGCGTGGCATCGATTTTCCCTACCTGCTGTCAATGATCCACGACAGTTTCATGTCACGGCCGAACTCGATCGTCGTGCCGGGCAACAAGCTCGATCTCGCCATGCAGCTCATCCTGACGCCACTCATCTTGCAGCTGATCGAGCGAAAGCGCCGCACAACCTGAGCGAGGACGACATGAAAAACCAAGCCGCAGCCAGATTAGTGCCTGAAACCACCGTCATGGAATGCGAGATGGCCAATGCCATCCGCGCTCTTGCGATGGACAGCGTCCAGCAGGCGAATTCCGGCCACCCAGGTATGCCGATGGGCATGGCCGACGTGGCGACGGTGCTCTTCAATCGGTTCATCACTCTGGACCCATCATCGCCCGCCTGGCCGGATCGCGACCGCTTCGTGCTTTCGGCCGGTCATGGCTCAATGCTGCAATACGCCCTGCACCATCTCATTGGCTACGAGGACATGCCTGTTGAGGAACTGCAGCGCTTCCGCCAGCTCGGCAGCAGGACCGCCGGGCATCCCGAATATGGTCATGCGAGTGGGATCGAAACGACGACAGGACCGCTGGGGCAAGGTATCGCGAATGCCGTTGGTATGGCGCTCGCAGAGCGGATGCTCGCTGCACGCTACGGCGCCGAACTCGTCGCTCATTACACCTATGTTATCGCCGGTGACGGTTGCTTGCAGGAAGGCATCAGCCACGAGGCGATCGACCTTGCTGGCCATCTGCGGCTGAACAAACTGATCGTGTTCTGGGACGACAATTCAATCTCCATCGACGGCCCGACCTCGTTGTCGACCTCGATGGATCAGCAGGCACGCTTCAAGGCTGCAGGTTGGAATGTTAGACAAGTTGATGGTCACGATCCGGAAGCCATCGCCGCCGCCATCGATGAAGCGCGCCGCTCCGATAAACCTTCCCTGATCGCCTGCCGGACCGTCATCGGCAAGGGGGCACCGAACCTCGAAGGTTCGGAGAAAACACATGGAGCCGCGCTGGGCGCGGCGGAAATTGCCGCAACCCGCGAAAACATCGGCTGGCCGCATGCCCCGTTCGTGGTGCCGACGCAGATTGTCTCCGCATGGCGAGAGGTGGCCGAACGCGGGAAGGCCGCGCGGTCGGCCTGGGAACAGCGCCTTGCCGCGTCGCCAAAGCGCGAAGCATTTGAAACCAGCATCTCCGGCAAGCTGCCCAACGCGGCTTTCGAGGCGCTCGCCGCTTTCCGCAAGGAACATTTCGAGAAAGGAACGACGGTTGCTACACGCAAGGCGTCCGAACTAGCACTCAGCGTGATCAACAATGTCACCGAGATGACCATCGGCGGTTCGGCTGACCTTACCCATTCCAACCTGACCATCACGAGGGGCATGAACCGTGTTGCCCCCGGCGATTATGCTGGCCGCTATATCCATTACGGGATCCGCGAGCACGCCATGGCGGCGGCGATGAACGGCATCGCGCTGCATGGCGGCTTTATTCCCTATGGGGGGACGTTTCTATGTTTTGCCGACTATGCGCGGGGCGCGATGCGGCTTTCTGCCTTGATGGGCCAGCGGGTTATTTACGTCATGACCCACGACTCCATCGGGCTTGGAGAGGACGGACCGACCCACCAGCCGGTGGAGCATCTGGCGATGCTGCGCGCGACGCCCAATCTGAACGTCTTCCGGCCGGCCGATATCATTGAGACGGCGGAGTGCTGGGAACTTGCTCTGCAAAGCAAGGATCGTCCAAGCGTTCTAGTTCTCTCACGGCAGAACCTGCCGATGTTGCGCACGATGCATGTGAAAGTTAACCGCTCGGCGCGCGGAGCCTATCTTCTGCGTGAGGCCGTCGGCGCTCGAGACGTCACTCTGATCGCGACGGGTTCCGAGGTCGAGATCGCGCGTGCCGCCGCCTCACGCCTGCTGGCCGACTACGGCGTGAATGCAGCGCTGGTTTCGATGCCGTGCTGGGAGTTGTTCGATGCACAAGGCGCCGATTATCACGAGAAGGTTCTTGGCCATGCGCCGCGTATCGCCGTGGAGGCCGCTTCTCGCATGGGTTGGGACCGTTGGGTCGGCGATCGCGGCGTCTTTATCGGCATGGAAGGCTTTGGCGCCAGTGCTCCGGCTGCTGATCTCTACAAGCGCTTTGGCATTACTGCGGACAATGTTGTCGAAACCGCTTTGAAACTTACTGGCCGGAAGGAGTGAGAACTTGGTAGTTCGCGTTGCCATCAACGGATTCGGCCGCATCGGCCGCAACATCCTGCGCGCCATCCATGAATCCGGCCGCAGGGACATCGACGTCGTCGCCGTCAACGACCTCGGCCCGGTCGAGACCAACGCGCACCTCTTGCGCTACGACAGCGTGCATGGCCGCTTTCCGCACGAAGTCTCGGTGTCCGGCGACCAGATCACCGTCGGCAAGGAGACGTTCAAGGTCACCGCGATCAAGGATCCGACGCAGCTGCCGTGGAAGGAACTCGGCATCGACATCGCGCTCGAATGCACCGGCATCTTCACCGCCCGCGACAAGGCGGCCGCGCATTTGACCGCCGGCGCCAAGCGCGTCGTCGTCTCGGCGCCGGCCGAAGGCGCTGATCTCACCGTCGTCTACGGCATCAACCACGACAAGCTGACCAAGGACCATATCGTCATCTCGAACGCGTCCTGCACCACCAACTGCCTGGCGCCGCTGGCAGCCGTCCTGCACGAGACCGTCGGCATCGAAAAAGGCATGATGACGACGATCCACTCCTATACTGGCGACCAGCCGACGCTGGACACCATGCACAAGGATCTCTATCGCGGCCGCGCCGCGGCGCTGTCGCAGATCCCGACCTCGACCGGTGCCGCCAAGGCGATCGGCCTGGTCCTGCCCGACCTCAAGGGCAAGCTCGACGGCATCTCGATCCGCGTGCCGACCCCCAACGTCTCGGTCGTCGACTTCAAGTTCATCGCCAAGCGCGCCACCACCGTGCAGGAGATCAACGAAGCGGTGATCGCCGCCTCCAACGGCAAGCTCAAGGGCATTCTCGGCGTCACCCATCACCCGAACGTCTCGATCGACTTCAATCACGATCCGCGCTCCTCGATCATGGCGCTCGACCAGACCAAGGTCATGGACGGCAACTTCGTTTCGGTTCTGTCCTGGTACGACAATGAATGGGGTTTTTCCAACCGCATGGGCGACACCGCGGTCGCGTTCGGGGGCGTGCTTTGATGCTGCTTCCGGATATACGCCTGGCAGACGTCGCAGGTAGAACAGTTCTTATTCGGGCTGACCTCAACGTGCCGCTCAAAAATGGGGCGGTAGGCGATGCGACCCGCATCGTGCGTTTCGCGCCGACCGTAAAGGGTCAACTGTCGCGTGGCGCCAACGTTGTCGTCATGACGCATCTGGGTCGACCTGAAGGCGAGGTCAACCCTTTCTACTCGGTCAGGCCTGTCGCAGAAATATTGTCGCGCGAGATCGGATGCGAGGTGGTGTTCGTTCCTGATTGCGTTGGCCCCACCGCGGAGAAAGCCGCCAGCCATCATTCCGATGGCAAGGTCCTATTGCTGGAGAACCTACGCTTTCACAAGGGCGAGGAGGCGAACAGCCGAAGTTTTGCGCTGCGGCTTTCTGTCAACGGCGATCTCTTTGTCAACGACGCCTTTTCGTGTGCCCATCGCGCTCACGCTTCAACACACGCCATCGCCGAACTCATGCCCGCATATGCCGGCCCATCTCTCCTTGCTGAGGTGGGGGCCTTGAGGGCAGCGTTGGAAGGTCCTGCCCGTCCGGTGGCCGCGCTCGTGGGTGGTGCCAAGGTCTCCTCAAAAATCAACATCCTGAAGAACCTGATCACCAAGGTAGATCATTTGATCATCGGCGGCGCTATGGCCAACACCTTTCTTGCCGCCAACGGTTATCGCATTGGCCGGTCGCTTTGCGAGCCGGACTGCATTTCGACGGCACGCGATATACTTGAGGCCGCAGCAGCGAATGGCTGCCGTGTCTTGCTGCCGTGTGATGTCACCGCTGCTACCCTCTTCGAGGCGGAAGCACTCTGCAAGACGGTTGCCGTAACGGGGATCGCCGACGATGCCATGGCGCTCGATGTCGGCCCGAAAACGGTCGCGCAGATCAAAGACGTTCTGCGCTCCTGCAGCACATTGTTGTGGAATGGGCCGCTCGGCGCATTCGAAATGAGACCATTTGGAGAGGCCACATTCGCTGTGGCGCGGCTGGCTGCCGAGCTTACCCGATCCGGTCAACTCGTCACAATTGCGGGCGGGGGGGGGCGCCCCCCACCCCCCGCCCCCGGCGCGGGGGGCGGCCCCCCCCCCCGGACACAAGAAAAACGGCCGGGCGGGGGGGCGTTGGGGGGGGGTGGCAGGCGGGGGGCGCCGCCCCCCC
>NZ_JAMYLA010000104.1:0-8478 GCF_040317725.1 Mesorhizobium sp. M1396
CGTTCCGGCAATGCACAGACCATCGTCCGCATATCGACACCATGGAAGGTCAGGATGCGGCCGGGTCATCCACAGATCAAATGCATAGTGCATGAAGAGATTCGACAAGATCGGGCTGACAACGCCCCCTTGCGGGGTACCGCGTGTGCGCTCGACGACTTCCCCGTTCTTCTCCATCGGCGCTGCCAGCCATCTTTCGATGTAGAGCAGAGCCCACTTGCATGTGACGTGCTTCCTGACCGCCTTCAGCAGGAGATCGTGCGGAAGATTGTCAAACAGCCCTTTGACTTCGAATCCCAGAACCCAGTCATGCTTCCAGCATCGCTGACGCGTGACGCCAACTGTATCCAGAGCCGATTTTCCCGGCCTGTAGCCGTAGGAGTCTGGAAGAAAGAGGATATCCAAATCCGGCTCAATCATCTGCTTGACCACCCTCTGTGCGATCCGATCGCTGACGGTGGGCACACCCAAAACCCTTTTCCCCACTCTCCTTCGGAATGGAGACAGCGCGAAACGGCGGTGGAAAGTACGTCCCTGAGGAGACCATGTAGAGGTTTCCTGTCATGACCTTCGACTTGCCGCGATGGCCATAGTCTCGCCGGCGGGACGCGGCCCGATCGTCGGTCGTGCTGATCAGTCGGGAATCGGCGATGGCGACGCCATCAGCGTGCGCAGCAGCGCCGCCGCATCGAGGCGGTCCGTCTTGGCGCGGCGGGACCGGCGGTCGACCAGGATGCTAGCCGCGTCCAGAACCTGATTGTCGATGCCGCGGTCGCACAGGAAACGATGCAGCCAGAAACCGTCGTAGCCGGCCTCGTAGCACGACATTACCCGAACTGGACGCGTCAAGGCGGCCTGCGCCTGTTCGCGCCGATGTTCAATGAGAGCCATAAACCCT
Organism: Mesorhizobium sp. M1396; assembly: GCF_040317725.1. NCBI lineage: Bacteria > Pseudomonadati > Pseudomonadota > Alphaproteobacteria > Hyphomicrobiales > Phyllobacteriaceae > Mesorhizobium > Mesorhizobium sp. M1396. Next base: position 899 of record NZ_JAMYLA010000104.1, read on the forward strand.
TCGGTGTCACCTCCTTGCAGGCGATGCAGGCTGATCTTGTCGACCGCCGGCGAGTGCAGGGCCACAAGCCAGGTCGACTTACTCAATTCCAGTGCCATGAAAATCCAGTGCCATGAAAATTGTGACAGTCTTCTCGTCGACGGGCGGCACAGCAACGGATGAGAGATTCATGAGACGTCTCCAAGGTTAGGATGTCGGACCCCGAAACCTTACCTGAGTGCCGCCACCCGTCGCCTCATGGGGATCTTTACCCCCGGCCGCGCAACGATGCGCCCGCACGGCCGAGGAATCGATGAGAAGCTGGGCCGGCGGTCCATCCGCGCCGGCAAGTGCATGGAAGATATCGCTCCATACGTCCTTGGCCGCCCAGCGCTGGAAGCGGTTGTAGAGTGTCTTTCTCGGGCCATACGCTGCTGGCGCATCGACCCAACGACCGCCGCTCTTGACATGGATGATGCCGCTGATGACGCGGCGGTCGTCCACCCGCGGTTGGCCGCGCGTGTCGGTGGGCAGGTGCGGCGGCTGGTTCGGGCACTGGCGGTGGAGATCCACGAGAACTGGCTCGAGGCGACCCGCTACCTCAATATGGATCATTTGCGCGAGCACAAGAAGGAGAGCGTGAGGGCATTGGCCGCCTGAGACGCGGCCGCCATGTCCGCCGCTCAGCTAAACACGGGGGCTGCGCGGCGGACACGCCAACGTCACAGCTACTGCCACCCCACTTTTGCAGAACTTGACGCACACAACTTCAATTCGCTTGGCGACACCCGTCCGCGCCTGTTCTCAGCGCTTACCGAAAAAGCTGCCAAAACTATGGTATTCCTCCAACCTCTATGAGCCTCCGGGGCAGTGCCCGCAGGGCGCGCGCTCCATCCCACTGGTAAAATTTACCTCATCAGGGAGGCTCACTTAGACCCTGACCCGAAACTCGGGATTGGGCTTGGAAGCGGTTGAGTGGCTCCGTCCGTTCTGATTCGCTTGAGTTGTCTAGACTTGAGCGGGATCACGAGATGGGTTGGACGGAGGCCGCCCGCCGGCAATATTGCCGCGTGGGGCAGCGGGATGCAAACGCATTGACGGACAGGGAATGGGCGTTGATCGAGCCGTTCATGCCTGGAGCGAAGGCGACAGGACGACCACGGACGACCGCACTGCGATCGGTAGTGGATGCGCTCCTCTATATTGCCTGGACCGGCTGCCAGTGGCGGGCGTTGCCGGACCGCTTCCCGCCCGTTTCGACGGTTCAACGCTACTTCTATGCCTGGCGAGACAATGGGCTGTGGAGGACCATCAACTTCCACCTGGTGGCTGCGGCGCGCTGGGTCGCGAGGCGAGCCCGAGCGCTGGCATCATCGACAGCCAATCGGCAAAGGCCACGGACGTTGCCGTTTGCGTGGCTACGACGCCGGCAAGACGGTGGACACCGAGGGGCACCTGGTCGGGCTGACGGTGCATACGGCCGAAATCCAGGACAGGGATGGGGCAGTCGGCGTCATCGCCTCCATTCGACAGCTTTACCCGTGGCTGCGCCATCTATTTGCCGACGGCGGCTATGCCGGAGAAAAACTGACGCAGGCTCTCGCCGACCTGGGTACATGGACCATCGAAATCATCAAGCGCTCCGACGCGGCCAAGGGCTTCGAGGTCCTGCCGCGACGATGGGTCGTCGAGCGAACTTTCGCCTGGCTCGGACGTTGTCGCCGGCTCGCCAAGGATTTCGAGGCAACTATCGCCAGCGCCGAGGCATGGATATTCATCGCCTCCATCCGCCTCATGCTCCGCCGCCGCCCAGCTCCAACTCGCACGTAACCGAGTTCGAGTCTTCGGCTCAAGAAACAGAAATCTATGTCGAGCACGTTGATCGTCATGTAACGGCCTTTGAGCGCCGCGCTGGCTCGGCCAGATATTCACCGGTTTCGCGGATTTCCAGCTCATTGCGCTGGATGCGTGCTAACGCATCTGCACCCAGCCTCGATACAGTGAGCGCGACCAGGATATTCGCTATAATATAAGCGCCGGCGACGGAGTCGGGAAAAGCGTAGCTACGCGCCGTCATAAGGAACAGATAACCGGAATACTGTGCAATTGGGGCGTTTTCACTGTCAGTGACCGCAATAACGGTCGCGCCCTGGCCTTTCGCATTTTTCGCCACGTCAGACGTGACGCGGCTATAGGGATAGGAGGTAAACCCTATGACCACGTCATCTTGCGTAAGGTCGTTAAGTTCCAATCCTGATCCTCCACCAGTGTCGAGCAGGTAAGTGTTGGGTTTGGCCTTCCGCAGCGAATAGGCTAGCGAATAGGCAGGAGCAAAGAACGGGCGACGGCCGATTACATAGACCCTCGAAGCGTCGACCAGGGCCTGTACCGCTCCCTCAAGCTGCTTCTCGTTGAGTGTATCAATTGCTGCTCGTTGCACTTCGATTTCACGCTCAGCGAACTTTGCCGCAAAGCCAAGGGCCCCTTCCTCCTGGCCAAGGGTTACAAGCTGCGCAGCGCGGCCCCTGTTGCTGGCCTTCCCGCTAATCAATTCAGTAATATGGACCTCTCGGAATTCATCGAACCCCTTGAAGCCAAGATTTTGAGCCAAGCGCACCAGCGTTACCGACGGCACCCGGGCGCGCTTGGCAAGTTCCCGCATGGAGCGGAAGGGTATCTCGTCACGGTGCGCAATGAGGAATTGGATGGCGGTAGCTGCGTGCCCACGAGCCTCCGGCATAAGCTGACGCAAACTCGCGTCTATCTCGGACGGTTTAGAATTCATGAGCCTACGATCCATATTGCGGATTCAACTTGCCAGATTTCCCGCCGAGAAGCAATTGATCCATATTGACGAATGCTGAACTGTATGATCCAGTCATTCTAGATATGTCCGAGCGTCCCGGGCGGCAAGCAGGGCGCCTGTGCACGGAAGTTGGACGGACGCAGGAGGAAACAGTCTTGGCGGAGACGGTGGATCGTATAGGGCTCCTAGGTCGCGGCTGCGCTTACTTGTACAGCAGGGGTATCCCCCCTGGGGAACTCGTCACAAGTTTCGATAAAAATATGAGCGTTTCGATCGGATTATCGTCCATGCAATGACCTCTCCAATCTCGACCGTGTCCTTTGAGAGGCCAACAATAGCGTAGAATATCGTGAACATCTTAGATTTTGGAGGGGTTGGCGGAGCTCCCCATATCAATTGACAAACACTACAGGAGAACCGGAAGTGGCGAATGAAACTTGGCGAGTGGGGATTGATGTCGGTGGCACCTTCACCGATGTGGTTGCCATCGGCTCGCGCAGTGGGATCCGCGTCCACAAAACCGCATCTACCCCCGAGGACCCCTCCGTAGGTGTGCTAGCAGGAGTCTCCGCGCTGGCAGAGAGCCAGGGTCTTTCGATCCAGCAATTCCTCTCAGCATGCACTCATTTCGTCCATGGCACCACTGTTGCCACTAACACCCTCCTAGAAGGAAAGGGTGCAAAGACGGGTATGCTCGTTACTCGAGGCTTTCGCGATGCTATCGAGATCCGCCGCGGCTTTCGTGAGAACGTATGGGACTATCGGACGCCTTGGCCCGATGTGCTAGTGCCACGCTGGCTGCGCAGGCCGGTAACCGAACGGGTACTGAAGGACGGACGCATCGAAGCTGAAGTCGATCGGGCAGATCTCGATGACGCCATCGCACGGTTCAAGGCGGCCGGCGTCCAGGCGGTCGCCGTCTGCTTCATCAACAGCTACCTTAATGACGCCAATGAAGAACTTTGCGTCCGTTACCTTCGAGAGGCAATGCCGGATTGCTTTGTTTGCGGATCAGCAAAGCTCGCGGCGGTCATGGGCGAGTACGAACGTTCCTCGACGGCTGTCGTCAACGCCTATATTGGTCCAAGGGTCGTTCCCTATCTCCGACAGCTCGACGAGCGCCTTAGTGAACTCGGGATGTCGAATAGGCTTCTTCTCGTTCAAAGCAACGGAGGCGCGGCCTTTATCGACGATATAGAACAGCGCCCGGTTTCCTTGCTCCTCTCAGGACCGGCCGCTGGTGTCGGCGCGCTTGACTATTTCTCTGGGAAAGATGGTCTTGGCGGTCTCATCACGATGGAGATTGGCGGGACGAGTTGCGATGTCATGCTTTATGACCGGGGAAAGGTTAGTGAGACCACCCGGCTTGACATCGCCGGGTACCCGGCGATCACGGCGAGCGTCGAAATCAATACTGTCGGCACCGGCGGTGGCACGATCGCATATGTCGATGCTGGCGGCATGCTGCAAGTCGGACCGCAGGGGGCCGGCTCGCGCCCGGGCCCGGCCTGCTACGGGCTTGGGGGAACGATGGCCACGGTCACGGATGCCCACGTGGTGTTGGGGCGGCTGCGACCCGGCGCCTACGCGGACGGATCGGTCAACATCTGCTCGGAACTCGCGCATGAAGCGATCGCCGAGCACGTGGCACAAGCGCTGGGTCTGACGGTGGAAGGTGCAGCGATCGGCATCATCCGCCTCGCCGAACAGAACATGCTGCACGCAATGGAGCGGATGTCTAGCGAGCGCGGCGTCAACCCTCAAACCCTGACGCTCGTTGCTTGCGGAGGCGCCGGAGCGCTCCACGGTGCGGCAGTCGCTCGCCTTCTGGGATGCCGGTCGGTGTTCGTGCCTCGGCTTGCCGGCGTCTTCTGCGCGTTTGGAATGTGCAATTCCAATATTCGTCACGACGTCATTCAATCCTGCATGGTCGAGCTTTCCGATGAGACGCTTGCGCGGATTTCCGAGCAGGTTGCCGAGCGTGAGGACGAACAACGCGGCCGGCTTCTTGAAAGCTTCTCCAGCGAGGCAATCGTCATCGATTGCTTCTTGGAGCTGCGATATCGCGGCCAACAGTGGACAGTGCGCGTGCCGTTCTTCGGCCGTACGGACAGCATGCAGACGCTGCGACATCGCTTTGAGGAAGAATTCTCCAGCATCTACGGTTATGTGCAGGAACGCAACGAGGTCCAGATCGTCGCCTTTCATCTTGTCGGCAAGGGTCGGTTTCCTGCAGTGGTACTGGAAGCCGCCGAAGCAAGCGCTGAAAGCCCGCAGGCAAGCAGCACCCGCAGCGTTTGGATCGACGCTCGCACTGGCTTCGTCGATGCGCCTGTGTTCTCTCCCTCAAAGCTACATCCCGGGTCAAGGATAATAGGACCCGCCGTCATTGAGGAACTGACGACGACCATTCTGCTCGGAGCGGCGGACGTGCTGCTGGTCGATGAGGGTGGGAACTATTCTATTCAACTTTCTATCTCGGAGTGATGACCATGGCCGTCGACCCCATCATGATGACGCTGGTGCAGAAGCGCTTGGATCATATCTCTCGATATATGGGATGGGCGATGACGCGGACCGCGCAGAGTCCGATCTTCAGTGAGAGCCACGACTTCTCCTGCTTCCTCAGCAATGCCCAAGGCGATGCGCTATCTGTCGCCGACGGTCTTCCGATTCATACGGGGGGAGGCGATTTCGCCGTTCGCGCGGTACTTCGCGACTATGGCGGTGATCTTCACGATGGCGACGTCTTCCTCCTGAGCGACCCCTACGAGGCGGGAGGAAACCATCTTCCGGACTGGACGATGATCCGCCCGATCATCGTCGATGACAGGTTTCTTGGGTTTGCGAGCAACAGGGCACATCAATCCGACATCGGTGGGGGTGCGGCAGGAACCTACAATGCCGCGGCGACCGAGATTTTTCATGAAGGCATCCGGCTTCCCGTGCTCCGCCTCTTCGAGCGCGGACGTGTGCGCGAAGACCTTTGGCGCCTCCTTCTGCTCAACAGCCGCACCTCGGATCTTCTTGACGGTGATCTTGCCGCGATGGTTGGCTCGACGCGCACCGGGCGCGACAGGGTTGTCGCGCTCGCTCGCGAGTATGGTCTCTCTGAAACTGAGGGGGTTTTCACCGCGATCCTTGATCATGCACAGACACTGATGAAGGAGATGATCCGTACAATTCCCGAAGGGGTCTATTATGGCGAGGATGTTTCCGACAACGACTGCTTTGAGTCGATGGACGTACCCGTTCGCGTCACCCTTACCGTAAAGAATGAGCATCTGCATGTCGACTTCTCTGGCAGCGCGCCGCAAATCCGCGGCTTCAAGAACAGCTCGCTTGCCAATACGAGTTCGGCGGTCTTCCTCGCGGTGATGTCGTTCTTCAACGGACGCGTACCGCAGAACCAGGGCGCCATGCGGCAGATGACGATCGACGCACCGCCCGGCACTGTTGTAAACGCCCTTCCGCCGGCGCCGATGACGATGAACACCGTGCATCCGACGAGCGAGATTGTCCACGCCGTCTGGCGCGCCCTTGCGACCGCCATGCCTTTGGAAGGCTATGCCGGCTGGGGAAAGACTTGCTATTGCACTTCGTCGGGACGGAAAGACGACAGCAGAACCTACGTGATGTATCACTGGAACGGGTCGTCCGGGGCAGGAGCCGTCCGGGGGCGCGATGGCTTCCCTGCGGCCGGACAGCTCTGCACCCTCGGCGGGATGAACCTCCCCAATATCGAGACCTACGAGCAGATCTATCCTGTAAGGATAGATCGCTGCGAAATGCGCAAGGACAGCGGGGGAGCTGGCGAGTTTCGCGGCGGAACGGGCCTTGAATATTCTGCCTCGACCAATCAGTCCGCCGAATACTCGTTCCGCAGCGAAGGCAGCCGCAAACCAACCGGCTATGGCATCGCAGGTGGCGAGCCCGGGGTGAAAGGCACAATCGCGGTGACGCTGTTGGAGGGCGGCGAAGGGGTTGCCGTTCCGCAATACGGAATCATGCAATTAGGATCCGCAAGGGTGGACGTCAGCTCCCCAGGTGGTGGCGGCTTCGGAGATCCGCTCAGGCGAGATCCCCTCGCCGTTCAGCGCGACGTGCTAGACGAGATCGTGAGCCCCGAGGTGGCCAGGGACGTCTACGGCGTCGTCCTCAGCTCCAATTCGGTTGCAGTCGATCTTTTGGCCACCGAAGCGCGAAGGGGAGAGCTTTTGCGGGCACGCTGATCCACGCCTTAAGCCCCGGCCGCGCAACTCGAAAAAGTCGCGCTGCTCGGCCCTCTAGTTTCCCGAGGAGCAGGGTTAATTCCGAACGTAACCTCGGAAGCCGAGTAGGCAAGTACGCGTGTGCAGATATGAAGCATTTGATCCTGATTGACATTCTCTGGTTCATATGATCCAGTCACCATCTCAACAAAGGTAGTCAAGGAGTTCGGACATGCAGCGCATTTCAAGGCTAGGCCACAACCGGGGAGAGGTCATTGGGCCGAAGTCTCGCGATGAATTTCAACGTGCGCTCAAGATCACCCCAGGCGGAAGCATGCGTGCTGCGCCTTTCTTCGCTCCCCAGCCGCCTTATGCTGTGTCAGCAGCCGGCTGCTGGATCACCGACGCGGACGGCAGGAAAATCTTCGACTGCGCAAACAACTTCTTCTCGCTCGTTCACGGCCATGCCTTTCCGCCGGTGATTGAGGCGCTGCACAGAGTCCTGGACGACGGCACCGCATTCGGGCTTCCGACTACAAGCGAGACCAGCCTTGCGGAAGCGATCAGAGCGCGCTCGCCGAGGC
>NZ_JAMYLA010000105.1:0-8458 GCF_040317725.1 Mesorhizobium sp. M1396
CGGTCCAGGCCCGGCGAGTGGGCTTTGAGCAGCACGTGTCCGAGGCGCTCCGGCCGCTGTTCGATGGTCGAGCTGACGAGCCGCCTACCGGTCCAGAGGAGCTTCTGCGACTGGAAAAGGGGTTTCGCGAGGTGCTTCAGCGAGGGCAGGATCATCAAGCCGCCTCGTCTTTTTTCAGCGATCCAAGAATGCCCGCTGGACGGGATGACCCCAAGGGAAGCGTGTCGGACGCTTTCGCAGCAGCCGGCTCTAGGCACGCCGTAGTTGAGGCCGCCGCCCCGCCAGTGTTAGCTGCCAGCCAACAGCAGATCCGGCCCTCGCCAGTTGCGTTTGACCGGCCGGTATCATCCTCGGCTGCTGCAGGCGTGCGCTTGTATGCCCCTTCGATGATCTCTCGGAAGACCAGTTCCGAAAACTGCGATCAGTTGCCCGCCTTGTGCTGCCGCCTCGCCGTCGAGGTCGAAACGCCCGCGAATCAATGGAAGGTCAGCGGGCCATGGGGGCAGAGTGCAACGGTGTCTACACCGCCTGTTTGAGGGGAGAGGTACACTTGGCTTTCCTGTTCCAGCAGCATCCGGCCGCACACCGACGCGATGGGGAGCTAGAATTCAACTCGGACCTTCGCAAGGCACGCACCGCGGCTCAAACGCCGTTCGTTTGGGAAAAATGGCTCAGTACCGACAAAGCTTCTGTAATGGCCCTAGTGGCCTCGGTTGCGCTCTTGGTCGCGATACAGTGGCAAGACCCCCAGATCAACGAGGCGGTCCTAAGCGAACTGCGGACGATTCAGATCAACTACGCATTGCTCCAGCGAGACGTCGCCCGCGCCGACATGGTATTGGACTTCCGTTCCGTTGCTTCTACCGGGCAAGCATTAAAAAGGAACCTTCAAAACTACCAACGCCTTGTTGAGATTTCGCCCAATGAGAGCTCCGGGGTGCACTCCAGGTTGGTTGCACAGCTCAAAAAGTCCCTCGAAAACACAGAAGCTGCCATCTCGAACTCGGCCGCGCAAAATGAGCTTCTGCAAAGCTCTCTCGTACGCTTTGCTCGCTCGGCTAATCGCCTTTGGGGGGGAGTGTCGAACAGGCCTGAATTTTCCAATCTGATCCTTCAATTTTCGGCCAGACCGGGATTCAGCCTCGCATTACAAATCGATCAGTCTCTCCGCCGACTTCCTCCTAGCCAGGACCAAGTCACGGAGGATGTTGCCCGCGAGGGCCGCGCTATCCTGTCCTCAATGTTGAGGTTGGACCGCGCTGTCAATCGGATCCCATCCTTCGACACGTTCGCCAAGGCTGCCGAATTGGAGCGAGAACATCTGAAAGCCTACAGCTTCGCCAGCGCGCAAGCGCAGCGTACACGGCTTTTCTTTGGCTTGGTGTCCATATGCCTCTGCTTGTTTGCGACCATTCGAGCCTCCACGCTGCATGTGCGGACGAACCGGTTGGAAAGGCGGTTAGAGCTTGAAGCGGCGATGAGTGAGATCGAAGCTTGTTTCATCGACAGTCAAGCAACGAAGGCTTCGCGGCGCTTCTCCACCGAAGCGGCGCTTAGACTCATTCAATGCGTTTTCGATGCGGATCAATGCGCGCTTGCTCTGGTGGATCCGAGTATCAGCAGGAATACCGAGTACTTTGTCGCGAACAAGCGCATGCGCGTCTGGAACGCCACGCTAATCCATGAAGTCGTCTCACTTGTACACCCGGAACAGCCAGTGTTTCGCGTCGTTCCGGCGTCGGAAGTGGTTCGGACTGCCGTAGGCACTACCGGTGTTTGTCAAATTGTTGGTTGCCGGGCCTCCGATCAGCAGGCTGCGGTTTGTATCCTTGTTTTTGAAGGAGATCGCTCACCACCCTCCACAGACGACCTCCTGGTTCTGGCGAGCGCTACTGTGCGTTTAGGCAACCATCTTGAAATGCAACGTGTACACACGGAACGTAACCTTTTTGAGAGTCGATGGGAGCATGCGGAAAGGCTGACGGCTGTCGGCACAATCGCAAGCGGCGTTACACATGAATTCAATAATGTTCTAGGAGCAATAGTCGGCTACGCAGAGATGGCTAAAGGTCTTGTGCGTCGCCCCTCGAGAATTCGGGGCCACATCGGCCAAATTATCTTGGCCAGCAACCGAGCCAAACTGATTATTGATCAAATCTTGTCACTAAGCCGAAATCGGAAGCGCGTGACGATGCCTTTCGACGTCTCGGAGAGTGTAATGGATCTCGCGCCATTGCTGCGGGTTACACTTCGTGCGGATGTTCAGTTGAACTTCAAGATCAACGAGTCGCAAACGGTGATCGAGGGCAGCCCGACCGAGATACAGCAGATCCTTATGAATCTATGCAAGAACGCGTCGGAGGCTCTCTTGAATGAGGGCCGTGTCGAGATTAGCGTTTCTCGCGCTCACGTCTGTCAAACGAAGCCCGTGGCTAAGGGCACCTTGAAACCGGGAGATTACGTTCTCCTCTCCATCAGCGACGATGGCCAAGGAATCGCAAGTTCGGTGCTTCCGCATATCTTTGAGCCCTTTTTTACCACGCGCTCTCGCGTCGGCGGGACCGGACTGGGTCTTGCTGCAGTGGACCGCCATGTGAGCGCGCTCGCAGGATGCCTTGACGTCACCTCGGCTGTTGGCCGAGGTACACGCTTCGATCTCTACTTACCGGCCTGCGCTGAGGAGCAGGTCAGAGCTGATAGCGCTTTCGGCCCATGCGATGGATCACTTGGCAACGGAGAAATCATTGCAGTCGTTGACCCCGATCCAGCAGCGTTGGAGATCTACAAGGATAAGATCGCCGCGCTGGGTTATAAGCCGGTCGGCTTCGCGACCTTCGAGAGTCTTTGCGACTGGATCGAGAGCGGGAAGGCAGCCGACCTCCTAATTTTCGATAAAGCGACTTTCCTCGGGCCAGGACAGCCCGAAGCTCTACGTACCACCCTGATGACGGTGCCCATCATCGTCGTTGGTGGAAGCGACCCCATGCCGATCACATCTGGTAATCAGACCTTCGTCCTTTGGCTAGCCAAACCGGTCTCGTCCAGGACGATGGAGCATGCAATTCGTAGGATGATAATGGCATGATGCCGCCGACGCGCTCAGGATACCGAGCTACCGAGGCAGTCGGAGGCGGAGCCGGCTGGGATCCAGCAAATACAAGAGCGTCGGACGATCTCTGCGCACCCGGCTCATGGCGAGTTCCCCTCGAACACCGTCGTCGGCTCCGCCCAAGGAAGGGCTCCCCGACCACGGCAAACCTGCCGCCGTGCTCGTGACCGTCAAGGACAAGTCGCCGCGCGATGGGGTCTGCGGGCCTCCATCCTTGACAAGTCACTGCGCGCTGGCGGCGACAGGCAACGGGTAATATAAGGTCGGGACGAGGAGATGGTCGCCAATCGGTCACGCAAGATGGTTGACGAAATGACTCGAGAGCAAAGCTTGACAATCATCGCCCCATTCACGCCAGACTTCTCCTGTGCGTTCATCATCGGCTACGGCTCCTCGCTGCCCCGACAAGGCTATCGCCGCCCGGCCGGGCAAGCGATATCCCAGGTTCCGACGTGTTCCTTTCATGCTAGATTGACCTAGGCCCCGGCAGGGCGGGAGCATGAGGCTGGGTTCTCGGTCGCGGATCTGTGAGGCAAGCACGGGGTAAGCGACGGCTCGACCCACCATTGGGAAGGCCGGCTTCGGCACGGAGGTGCGGCCTCGGCGTTGAGAGGCATCGGATCGGGTGTAGCAGGACTTTCGAACTAACTGCCGACAACACACTGGATAGGCTGTTCTCGTCGTTCGGTCCAGTTCACCAACGCCTATGTCGACATTTTACGGCGCTTCACTACTAACCGGGCACCGCACGATGGCAGCTCGTTCTCTCCGGCAAAAGATACCCCCTGTGTTAGCTTCCGTGTGTCTGCTTGCCCTCACCTGCGGGATACGTAACGCCATCCCTAAAAGCATCGAATGCGGCAGCGACAGCGCGAATCCCAAAGCGATGCTCCCGCCGTACGCGGACAAAACCGTTTTCGAAGTCCACTATTCCGTCCTTGGCCAGCATCGCCAAACGCTCATCTGAACCGCGAAGACGGATCGGATCAGATCCGTGGGCGACACAGATTGCCGGCACGTCAGCCTCGAAATCGCACATTAATCGCTCGATAATTGCGGCTCGCACGCGGTCGTCGTCTGTGAGGCGATGGCCCTTCGATGTAGCCAGTCGGCCAGCTGCGATGTGCTGGATGTAGGAATCCCGTGTAACTTCGTTTTGAACGTATCCCTGGCCGGTGCGGCCGATAGCCGACGCGCCGAAACCGATCAGGGTTCTGCAGGTGTCAGCCGAGTAGCCCAACGAGTTACGTCGCAGGCGACCTGTTTCATGTGCCAGCGCGAGCTCGTCGTCCGGAAAGGCGAAATGGTCGAGCCCGATCTGTCGGTAGCCGGCGGCAATCAGCCTCACGGCGACAGCCGCATACTGTTCAGCGCGGGCAGCGCTGTCGGGAAGAAATTCCGCCTCGATGGGAGGCGCTGGTTCTTTATTTGGGATGGGATATGCGAGTAGCCGAACAAGGCAAGCCGGTCGGGGCGCATGGCGACCGCTGCCCTCGCCGTCTCGACCCACGACACCACCGTTTGACGCGGCAGGCGTCCCATGGTGATAACAAACCACCTTGCCGCTGAGCTCGCCTGTGTCTTTGCGTTATGCCAGTCCGTTCCGCTTAGATGTCTTGGCTGTTCCCGCCGAGACCTCACGCGCACCGTTTTATTCCCACCATCCCTCCCCGTCAGCTCCGCCTGGGAAATTCTGCCAGCTTGCCGGATCCGACGAGATAATGCAGCGCTGGGACGGACTTTGCTCGCCAGCTAGCGACCGTGGTGATCTCTGCCAAAAGGACGAGGCCATGAACGCGATCGGCGCTAACGGTGGCGGTTTGTATAAGCCTTGGGGTGGGAACTGGGCCTTCTATGCTGGCGCCACATACAAGCTCAACGAGACAACTTCGTTCTACCTTCGGCTCTCCCGGTGACCAGCTCTCAGTAGCGTCGCGGCAAACGTTGCCTATGGGCTTCTTTTCGATTTCACAGCTACGGCGACTCCAAACTCAGCAGTCGGCAAGATGGAAGCTTCCAACGGGAACTGCCCAATGCGAACAAGAAGAGCAGTGTCGGCAGTAATCCTGCGCCTCGAACGCTCATCCTAACGCCGTGAAGCGTAGAGCTCCGAGGTTGAGCAGACCAAGCCCGCAACACGCTCTAAGAAAACGGCGCATACAAGCCATACGAGATTGCAGCCTAGCCTCGGGGCCGGACGTTGTTTCATATCAGACCGGTGGGGATGAAGCCTGCCATCCAGCACCCGGTCAGTTTCAGGTCAAACTTGAACTCCCAGTCGGGTCAGAACGCGATCAACTGGCAGTCCGACGCACTTAAAAATGACAAATGGATCGCCTGCTTTTGGGCCATCCATGGGGAATTCGGGCGCGAGAGAACAAGCTCACACAGCATAAGCGAAGCTCCAGGCGAATCTTGCGCTGGCCGAGGCAGAACCATGTTTAAAGCTGCCTGTTTTCCACCTCGAACCTGTCTGAGTCCGGCCGATCGTCATAGATCGGCCAAAGCATCGGCCAGATGGCTCCCCCAATTACGGTTTGTGCGTAGTTGTCAGTACGATAGGCCTGCCGAACATCGGCCATGATCATCATCGGCAGCATCGATTTGTGTCCAAGCCTGGCGACGTCGGCTGTTTTGGGCAAAAGCCTGCACTCGCGTACCGCAGCCAACCTCGCCCCATCTCGTGCGCATCATGAACACCTACTACAGCAACCTGATCGAAGGCCACGATACGCGCCCGCGCGACATCGAACGGGCGCTGGTCGGAATTTCGATCGAGACGAGAACCGCCGCAATCTGCAGCTCGAGGCGGCCGCGCACGTTCGCGTGCAAGCCGAGATCGACCGCCTGGCTGCCGATGGGCAGTTGCCGGAACCGGCATCGGTAGGTTTTCTTCGATGGCTGCATGCGGAATTCTACCGCGATGCGGAATCGCCCATGCTGACCATCAAGGGTTCCGGCCGTGAGTTCGTCATGGCGCCAGGTGAGTGGCGATCGAAGCCAGAGCATGACGTCGCCATCGGCCGGCATGAACCGCCTTCGAGCGATCGCGTCAACGATTTCATGCAATACTTTGCCATGCGTTATCGCTTCGATAAGCTGGGCAAGGCCGGACGCATCCTGACCATTCCTGCCGCGCATCACCGCTTCAACTACATTCACCCGTTTCCGGACGGCAACGGACGCGTCAGCCGATTGATGAGCCACGCCATGGCCCTCAGGCCGGGGTCGCCGCGCACGGGCTGTGGTCGATCTCACGAGGCTTGGCACGTGGCGTGAAAAGCCGAACGGATTACAAGAGCATGATGGATCATGCCGATATGCCCCGCCAGGGTGATCTCGACGGACGTGGCAACCTCTCCGAACGCGCACTCGGCGATTTTACCTTATGGTTCCTGCAGGCGTGTATCGATCAGGTGAGCTTCATGACCGGACTGTTCGATCTCGACACGTTGGCCAAGCGGCTGTATCGGCATGTGGAGCGCAGTGGTCTGAAGCCCGAAGCCGGCCGCCTCGTGGAGGAAGCGCTCACGCGCGGTGAGTTTGACCGCGGCGAGGCATCCCGTATTAGCGGACTACCCGAACGTACGGCGCGTCGAGTGTTCAATGACGTAATCGCGCTCGGACTATTGGCGTCGGAAACGCCAAAGGGCCCAGTGTCCCTACGCTTTCCGGCGGACGCTCTGGACGCGCTGTTTCCGAAGCTTTTTCCGGAAACGTAAGAGCATAGGGCGCTCACGATCTTAGGTCACTTCTCCTCGGAACCGGAAAGATTTTCACCGGATCACCCGCGGGTTCGTCATTCCGCGTTCTGAGACGCGGGAAAAGCCGGCGCACTAGAGCCGAGGCCGCCGATGCAGACATATTTGGTGTCGAGGTAATCCTCGATGCCCTGATGTCCGCCTTCCTTGCCGAGGCCGGATTCCTTGACGCCGCCGAAGGGTGCCTCCGGCGTGGTGATCAGGCCCTCATTGACGCCGACCATGCCGTATTTCAAACCTTCCATGACCCGGAAGGCACGGCCGAGATCACCGGTGTAGAAATAGCAGGCAAGGCCGAACTCGGTGTCGTTGGCCAGCGCGATGGCTTCCTCTTCGGTTTCAAACCTGAACACCGGCGCGACCGGGCCAAATATCTCTTCCTTCATGAAGCGCATCTTGGGTGTCGCATCGGCGATGACCGTCGGCTGGAAAAACGAACCGCCAAGCGCATGGCGCTTGCCGCCGGCGACGACCTTGCCGCCCTTGGAAGTCGCGTCGGCAATCAGCTCTTCGACCTTCTCGACCGCCTTCTCGTCGATCAGCGGCCCCTGCTGCACGCCGTCATCGAGGCCGGAGCCGACCTTCAGCTCGTTGCTGGCGGCGGCGAGCTTCTCGACGAATTTTTCGTAGACGCCAGCCTGGACCAGAAAGCGGTTGGTGCAAACGCAGGTCTGACCGGAATTGCGATACTTGGCTGTGATCGCGCCGGCGACGGCATGCTCGATGTCGGCGTCATTGAAGACGATGAACGGAGCGTTGCCGCCGAGCTCCATCGACACCTTCTTGACGGTGACCGACGACTTCTGAATGAGAAGCTTTCCGACCTCGGTCGAGCCGGTGAAGGTGATCTTCGACACCAGCGGATTTGCGCAGATCTCATCGCCGATCTCGCTGGCCGAGCCGGTCAGGACATTGATGACACCCTTCGGGAAGCCGACTTCCTCGGCCAGCGCGCCCCAGGCAAGGCCGGAATAAGGCGTCTGCGTCGCCGGCTTGACAACGGCAGTACAGCCTGCGGCCAGCGCCGGGCCGAGCTTGCGGGCAAGCATCGAGGACGGAAAGTTCCACGGCGTGATGGCGGCGATGACGCCGACCGGCTCCTTGGTCACCAGGATGCGGCGGTCCGCCCACGGCGACGGTACGACGTCGCCATAGGTGCGGCGGCCCTCTTCGGCGAACCACAGGATGTAGGACGCGGCCGAGCCGATCTCGCCCCTGGATTCGAACAACGATTTGCCCTGCTCGATGGTCAGCAGTTTGGCCAGCACGTCTTGATTGTCCATCATCGCGTCATGCAGCTTGCGCAGCAGCTTCGAGCGCTCGAGCGCAGTGGTCTTGCGCCATGTCTTGAAGGCGGTGGCGGCGGCCTCGATGGCGCGGCGGGTCTCGGCCTTGCCCGACTTCGGCACGGTGCCGATCTTGAGGCCGGTGGCCGGGTTATTGACGTCGACCGTCTGGCCGCTATCGGCCTGCACCCATTCGCCGTTGATGAGATTGGCCTGCCGCATGAAATGGCTGGTTTTCTGCAGCATGGTCTAGCCTCCGCTCGGCTTATGGTGATCAGGATTCGATATGCTGCGGCTCGCGC
>NZ_JAMYLA010000106.1:0-8395 GCF_040317725.1 Mesorhizobium sp. M1396
AGCCGGGTTGGCGACGGCGGACACAAGAGCGCGATCAAGTCGCCGCCAACTCCCCATTACTGGATCTGCCCATAAGGCAGGAATTATAGGCTTGCCGCACGAGGCCGCAGCCGGTGCACTGTTCGGCGTGACCGCCCAGGGCCGCGGTCCGGCACGCCTCCACCGCGGCCATGACCCGGCGCTCGACACGCCCGAGATGGCCGGCATGGTCGCGGCGATAATCAGCCCCGTGACGGTGGAATACATCCGCCACTTCCAGATCCGGGCGCATGGCGCGCGGCTCAGCCGGACGGCGTGATCTCCATGTGGAGTTGGTCAAAAGGACTGGCGGTCTGGCCGATCACAGCCGTTGAGACCTGGGCGTATAGTGTCGTCGTCGCCAGGCTGCGATGGCCCAGCAGCACCTGAATGATCCTTATGTCCGTGCCGGCTTCCAAAAGGTGGGTGGCGAAGCTGTGGCGAAGGGTGTGCACCGTCACCCGCTTCTCAACGCCCAGGGACTCGCAGGCTGCTCGACAGGCGATCCCCAAGGTCTGTAGGCAAGCAGAGGGTGGGCCGGATCTCGAAGATGGGCAATCATTATATCCGACGATTGCTGTACCTCGGCGCCATGGCACAGATCATGCTCAGACCACAGATCATGCTCAGACGTAGACTCAAGCGCGAGCCGGGGTCGGATGGCTATCGAGCATGCTGATCCGGAAGAAAACGAACGTCGTCGCCATCGCCTTGCGCATCGCATGGCAAGAACAATCTTCGCAGTCCTTAGGGACGGATCGCGCTACGAGCCTCAGGCAGCCTGACAGGCTCTCCGGAATGGTCAGTGAGGTGATGGCAAACAACGGAGACGAAGAACCAGGACACCCCGATCAATCCGAAGCGCCTCGAGCGCGCTCGATTGAGTGGGACCTGTTCTCCAAGCGGATATTCATCAGGGCGCGCAGCGATCTCGCTGCAAATCAGACGCCGTATACATGGCCGCAACCGATCCGTTCGCCAAATCCGATCCGACACCCTTGACCCGCAGGAGCCATCCATACACGGGTTGAGGTCTGGGCTGTAGGGTGGCAGGTAGAAGAGCTTGGCTCCTGCCGCGGCGAATGGCACGACGAATGGCTTGCGCCTTGTGGCTGCCAAGATTGTCCATGACGATGTCACCGGGGCGAGAGCGTCGGCACGAGGAACTGCTCGACCCCGGCCGCAAAATTTGCGCCGTTGATGGGATCATCGATGACGCATGTGAGCTCTATAGAAGCTTCGAGCAGCGGCCTTCGCCGACGATGCGCCAGGAGCATGCCGCCGGCGACAAGGTCTTCGTCGACTATTCCGGCAAGAAGATCCCGATTGTTGATCGCAAGACCGGTGAGATCCGCGAGGCGGAGATCTTCGTGGCGGTGCTCGGGCCTCCAGCTTCACCTATGCGGAGGCGACTTGGCGATCGAAAAATGGCGGCGCGCATCTCGGCCTGACGCCGGCGCGCTGCCAGTCGGGCGCAGACCGACATCCAGGGCAAGATCAGCCGATGCGGCGACGAACTTGCTCGCACCGCGCTTTATGAGGCCGCCCACACACTGCTTGTGCGCTCCAAGAAACGGTCGAGCCTCAGAGGATGGGGCATGAACATCGCCATGCGACGCGGCATGGCGCGAGCTTGGGTCGCAGTCGCCCGCAAGCTCGCCGTCATCCTGCATCGCATGTGGGTCGATACGACCGAGTTCCGCTACGGCAAGCAGCCGGTCTGCGCAGCGACGGCATGAAATGAGACGAAAACTGGAGGAGCAAGAAATACAGCTTCGCCCGCAAGGATGATACCAGACCGTTCCGTGGGGACGATGGGCAAGGCGATCTCGTTGAGAGTCCCGAACCTGCCGGCCCAAGCGCGGCAAGGCCGTGAAATAGATTGAGACGCCGTGCTCTCCTGAACCCATCATGCGGCGGCCCAGCGCCGACCGCGAAGAGAAGCGCGTGACCCGAGGACGATACGATCCGGAAAAAGAACAGGAGCAGCTTGACCGCGACGACCCCCAATCAAAGAGGACTCTGAGAACGAGTTCCGGCCCATTTTCGGCGTATCCTCAAACAGGCTTCGCTAAGCAGTTATAGGCGCTTCCTCTCCACATCACTTTATTTATCTTGGCAAATAAGCAAAAATTTGTGATACACACTTAATATAGCGCAATTATTCCTTCACGAATTTTCACTTTTTTTGTGTCGTCACCGGCGCAAATCTGATATATGGTTCAGAAACAGGATGTAAAACGCCAGAATCGCCATAGCTTTAACTGTCAGAAGACGCCAAATATCAACTATCAATTATATAAGCGCTGTGGAAGAGATGGCGTAAAGTTCGGAAAAGCCAGCGTGCCGCCATTGCCAGCGACTTCTACCTTACTAGGCCGCTCGCCGTACTTCAGGGGCGACTATGAGATCACGGGCTGCGGTGGCGTCTTCGGCATGTCCGGCCGGATTGGCTCCGCGAACTGGCTCGCGTCACGCGCCCGAGCGGATTTGTCATCGCAAGCACTCGCAAGAGCTATGTGGAGGCCACATCGTTTAATGACGAGATGCGCCGCCTGCGCAGGATGCGGGCGTATCTATGCCGGCACACTTTAAGCGACGGCAGATGCATCGCCGATAAGGATGCGGACACTAGGTTTTTCAGGAGCCCATAAGGCCAAATCACCAACGGAGAGCGAATATGACCACTCTACCACAAATTTCACTGGCGAAACTGACAGCCGACGCAACGCGACATGAAGAGCGCCAGTGCCTGCAAATGGCCTGCCAGGAGTATGGGTTCTTCTACCTTGTCGAGCACGGCATCCCGAAGGAACAGATCGCACAAGCCATCGAGGCTTCCCGGCGGTTCTTCGCGTTGCCACAGTCGATCAAGGAACGCTACGGTCACGCCTCTCAAATCGTGCATCCCACTACCGCCCGTGGATACAGTCCCTTGCACGGCGAGATGCTACATCCCGAGGTCGGCGGCGATCCAAAGGAAGTGTTCGACCTCGGAATCGAGAATGAAGGCGACCGGCGTCCGTTTGCCGGAAGCACGCGTTTTCCGGATGACGCCTTGGCTCCTGGTTTCACGCGAAGCCTGCTTGCTTTGCAGGCTACCGTGCTCAACCGGGTCGTCCCGCAACTCGGGACCGCGCTTGCCGACCTGATCGATATGGAACAGGGCTGGTTCCAACGCCATTTCAGCCCACCGACGCTCGGGCAACGCGTGATCCGCTATCCAGCTCGCGGCGGCACGTGCGCCAAGCACACCGATGGTGGCTTCTTCACGCTGCTGCTGCAGGAGGAACTCCCCACGCGGTCCTTGCAAGTGTGGTTCCGGGGGCGCTGGACGCCAGTGCCGAGCCTGCCCGACAGTCTCGTGGTCAATTTGGGCGACATGCTTCAGGCACTGAGCGACAACCGCTTCAAGAGTACGCCACATCAGGTCGCGCACAGTGGTCAGACTGACCGAATTTCGCTTCCCTTCTTTATCTATCCCGACGTCGACGCTCACCTGACTTCGCCGCAAGGGCGCGCCTTCAGTGCCGCGGAAATGATGCTGCGCAACATGGAGTTAATTGAAACCGGGAATGGCGCCGGACGCGCCCGAGAGTTGCAATAAATGTTCGGTTTTCTCAAGCGTGCGCAAATTAGGGCGACGATGCGGCGCACCGCGGCATGGTGCGTTGGGAGACCTCCCGTTAATTCGACCCGCCCTCGCGCGTATGGCTTGGAGGTCCGCAACACGCCTCGGGATGAAGCGCGCTTATGTTGTACCATCGTTTGAATTGTGGCCGCACGAGATCACACGGTAGCCGTGGGAATCACGGGGTTAGGCTTGCCTCTGGAATGTGCTCCGAGAGCGCAAGGCCGACTTCCCAAATTTAGCAACATGGACCAAAGGCATCATGCTTCTGGCATCGGCACATCCGCCGCAAACGGAAGCCGTTTTTGGTCATCTCCGGCGCTAGTGCCGCCTGACCAGATTGGCCTGCATCAGGCCGACGAGCGGCATTTCGACATTAGAGTAATCTGATCCTGACAACCTTCAAGGACAGGAGAATGCTTATGTGCATGCGCCATGATCTCAACAACGCATTGCAAGGTACGCAGAATTGGATCAGCGATCTGATGTGGAGGCTTCGCTGGCATGATCGCGAGCAGGTCTACCAAGCCCTAATTGCAACGCTGCACGCCCTACGCGACTGCCTGGATCGCGACGAGGCCGTTTACATGGGCGCACAGTTGCCAGCCCTACTGCGCGGCTTTTACTACGAGGGCTGGCATCCCGGCCAACCCGCCATAAGCAGAAACCGAAATTCGTTTCTCGACCGGATCCACGACGGCGTCCACTGTGACCCGGCAGCGGACCCGGAAGAGGTTGCGCGCTCGGTCCTCGGCCAATTCGCGGACCGTTTGTCTGCAGCAGAGATGGAAGAGGCCAAGGCCACAACTCCAAGAGTGCTGCATGACCTTTGGCCAGTCTGAGACAGACGTACTGCCCCCCGCTGGGGCCTTCGACCAGGAAACCAATTTTGACCAAGCTTCCCCGACAAGTCCACAACAAAAGCTTCGATGAGGGTCGAGTAGCTCAGCCATTCGGCGGCGTAGGGTATGGCCTGAACTGCCGCAGTGAAGAAGGTCTCGTCTTCCAGAGCCTGTCCGCAGCATGCGGGATGATGGTGCAGCCGAATTGAACGGCGACCGAATGTGAGTTTGGGCGTGCTCGGAAACGACGCGCGTCCTGAACGGGCTCAGACCTTGGATACCGAACAGCCAATGGAGACCTGCAGATTTCCCCCTGATGGCCTCGATGCCGGCGCGGAAGTTGCGCAGCTTGCGATAGACCCAATTGCTTTTGACCAAGTCTTCGACCTTGAGGCCGCTTCTTGTGGAAGGCCATGTCGCGCATAGGCCTTGGCCCGGCCCAGTTTTTCGCGGCTGGTATAGCCGCCGTCGGCAGCCGCCTGCCGCGGCGCCTGCTCCCAGACGGCGATATGGCGCTCCAGCATCGGCAAGAACCGCTCGCTGTCGACCGGGTTTCCGGCTACGAGGTCAAAGATCAGCCGGCTTCGGCCGGTGGTCAAATTGAGCTTGTGGCCGTGATCGACGTCGCGGCTGCCCTTGACGCTGATGTCGGCATGCGGCTCCGGCAAGCTGATCAGCTTGTCGCCGGCCTGCGCCGAAGCCAGGACCCCGCCGCTGTGTCTGGGCGATGTTATGTTCAATCAGCGGCCGGTAGTGGCGGATCTGGGCCTGCCACAGTTCGCCGGCCGGGCCTACGCGGGCAACTATGCCGCCGCCTGCTCGACATAGCCCAGGGTTTTGCGGGTGATCTTGAGCAGCTCGCGGCGATGCTTGACCCGTTTGGGGCGGCCGCGGGCATATTTGATCGTCCGGGCCGCTTCTTCGCCACGAGTCAATGATCGTGCCATGGGATGGCGCTGCCCAGTGCATCCGCCTGCTGCAACACAAGCGCACCATCGCCCGCACGGCATCCCACAACAGGCTGCTGTCGCTCGGCCCGTGGATCAGCGCCGCGGTGACGGTGCTGGGGTGATTGGGGTGGGCCCCGAGCTGAAATGAGGGCGGCTGCTCCTGTCGGGATGTGAGAACGTGGTCGATGTAGATCGCCACAAACATCAGGAAGGAGCAGCCATGAAGTATTTTGCCGGACTGGATGTGTCTTTGGAAGAGACCGCCATCTGCGTCGTCCATGAGAGCGGCCGGATTGTGAAGGAAGGGCGGGCGGCGAGTGAACCACAGGCGCTTCATCATGCCCTTCGGAAAGTCGATCTGCCGCTTGAACGCATCGGACTGGAAGCCTGCTCGCTGGCGGCCTGGCTTTATGATGGTATCCGCGCCGAAGGATGGCCGGCCATCTGCATTGAAACCCGACAGGCCAAAGCAGCGATGAAGACGATGCCGAACAAGACGGATCGGAGTGACGCACGCGCCCTAGCGCAGATCATGCGCACCGGCTGGTACCGACAGGTGCATGTGAAAAGCCAGCAGTGTCGGCTCTGGCGTTCCCTCCTCGTCGCTCGACGCACGGTCCTCAACGAAATGCGGACGATCGAGAACGTGGTCAGGTCGATTCTTCGGGAGGCCGGCCTCAAGCTTGGCAAGCCAAGCCGTGCAGCCTTCGCCGATCGCGTGCGCGAGCTCATTGGTGCTGACAATATCGTCATGGCGCTGGTCGAGCCGCTCCTGGCGATCGTAGCCACGATGTTGCGCGAGTTCGGGCGACTGACAAAGCAGGTTCTCGACATCGCCCGCAAGGAGCAAGTCTGTCGGCGGCTGATGAGCGCGCCCGGCGTCGGGCCGATCACCGCGCTCGCCTTCCGTGCCACGATCGATCAGCCGGACCGCTTTCGCCGGTTAAGGGATGTGGGTGCGCATCTGGGCTTGACCCCGGCACGTTATCAATCCGGTGAAACAGATGAGGTGGATGGCTCCCGCTCCCGGCATCTGAGTGCCACAGTGGGTTTGCTGTCAGGCAACCCGAGCAAAGGAGCCATCCGCCATGCAGATTACCACCGTGGGCCTCGATCTGGCCAAGCGCATTTTTCAAGTTCACGCCGTCGACGCGTCTGGAGACGTTGTTGTGCGCAAGGCACTGCGCCGATCGCAAGTTCTGCCGTTCTTCGCCAAGCTACCGCGCTGCCTGATCGGGATCGAGGCCTGCGGGACGTCACATCACTGGGCTCGAGAACTGACGGAGCTCGGCCATGAGGTCCGCTTGATGCCGCCGAGCTACGTGAAGCCTTATGTGAAGCGCGGCAAGAATGATGCGGTGGACGCGGAAGCGATCTGCGAAGCGGTGACACGCCCGACCATGCGCTTCGTGGCGATGAAGTCGGCCGAGCAACAGGCGGCCCTGTCGCTTCACCGCACACGCAATCTTCTGGTCAAGCAGCGCACGCAACTCGTGAACATGATCCGCGGCTTGTTGGCTGAGTTCGGCATCGACATTCCTCAAGGTTTGGAGCGGGCGCTCAGGCTGGCGCACCAGATCGCCGCGAAGGAAGCGACGCCGGAAGTGCCGGCAATGGCAACGCAGGTTCTCGGTCTCCTGTGCGGGCAGGTGCTCGACACCCATGTTCGTCTCCAGGCGATCGACCGTTCGATCAGTGCCCTCCAACGAACCGACGACGTCGCACGACGCTTGTCGACGATCCCCGGTATCGGTCCGGTAGGGGCTACAGCGTTGGCTGCATCCGTTGCCGATCCGGGACAGTTCCGCTCGGGTCGAGAGTTCGCCGCCTGGCTTGGGCTGACACCTTCGCAAAACTCGAGCGGCGGAAAGGACCGTCTCGGGCACATCACCAAGATGGGCGACCGGTATCTGAGAAAGCTCCTGGTGATCGGCGCGACCTCTCTGACCCGACGGGCAAGGCATAAGCCCGAGGCTGCGGATCCGCGCCTCCTCGCGTTGCTCGCCAGGAAGCCAGCGCGCGTGGCAAGCGTAGCCATGGCAAACAAGATGGCCCGCGTGGTGTGGGCGATCATGGCGCGCGGCGAAACCTATCAAGCTCGCCATGCCGCGAGCCTTGCGGCGCAAGGTTCGAAGAGGATGAAATTTTAAGGGCAGAGAACAGTTCGAGCCGATCGATCGGCTCCATGAGGTTGTGAGAGCGACGCGATGTGATGGCGAGACCGGTCAGGCCGGGAACAGGGACAACCCGTCGAATGTCCGAGGCATCATAGCCTGATAAGCAGATTGGGACCCAGTTCGCCGACCCCATCAGGGCCAGCAGCCTCGAATGGCTGCATCAACAGGCCGGACAGAAGACTGCACCCGACCAACGCGCCATAATGTCGAATTACCTCTTGCATCGCGGGAGCCATCCACAGAGGACATTCAGGGCAAGGTCAGCCGATGCGGCGACGAACTCGCCCGCACGGCCCTCTATGAGGCGGCGCATTCGCTGCTTGTGCTCAGCAAGAAGTGGTCAAGCCTCAGGGCGTGGGGCATGAATGTCGCCAAACGGCGCGGTATGGCGATAGCCCGGGTCGCGGTTGCCCGCAAGCTCGCCGTCATCCTGCATCGCATGTGGAGCGATGCGACCGCGTTCCGCTTTGGCAAGGAAGCCGGCGGCCCCGCGTCGGCATGAAATAGGACAACAGATAAACGAAGAGGAACATACAGACAGTGATTTACCCGAGAGGGTGATCCGGATCGTTCCCGTGGGGACGATGGGCAAGGCGATCTCGTTGGCAGGCTAGATCCTGGATAGATTCTCCCAAGGTCGCTCAACAGATTGAGACGCCTCGCTCTCCTGACCCCATCATGCGGCGGCCCGGCTAGATCACGCACTAAAGGAGCAAGCCAATGGGCACTAACCAAGCATCTCAGGCGCCTGCTATCTCACCTCCTACGATCAGAGAA
>NZ_JAMYLA010000107.1:0-8242 GCF_040317725.1 Mesorhizobium sp. M1396
GCGACTGGCACCGGGCGATAACCATCGCCATTGCCGTTCTCATTATCACATGCCCGTGCGCGCTCGGCCTCGCCGTGCCGATCGTCCAAGTAGTCGCCGCGCGGCGCCTGTTCGAGAACGGCATCATGGTCAAGGACGGTTCGGCCATGGAGCGCCTGGCGATGATCGATACCGCGGTGTTCGACAAGACCGGAACGCTCACGCTCGGAAAGCCCCGGCTCGTCAATGCGTCGTCGATCGATCCGGCGACGCTGGCAATCGCAGCCGACATGGCCGCGCATTCGCGCCACCCATTTTCAAGGGCCATAGCCGGCTTTGCCTCGCCTGGCGGGCAGAGCAAATTCGATGCCGTCACCGAGCACCCGGGCTTCGGCATCGAGGCCGCTGCCGCCGGAAACATCTGGCGGCTGGGTCGACGCGGATGGGCTGGATGGAAAGCCCGCACCGGCGGCGAAGGCAGACATGGCTATGGCGGGACGGTTCTGACGAAAGACGGGATCATTGTCGCGACCTTCGATTTCGAGGATGCGCCGCGTGCCGACGCCAGGGCTGCGATCGAGCGATTGAACGATGCCGGGGTGTCGGTGCGGATGCTGTCGGGCGATACAGCAGGCGCCTGCGGCGAAGTCTCGAAAACGCTGGGTATCGACGAATTCGTTCCGTGCCTGCTGCCGTCCGGCAAGGTCGAATGCATCGAAACCCTGGCGAGAGACGGACACCGGGTTCTGATGGTTGGCGACGGCCTCAACGACACGCCGGCACTGAGCGCCGCGCATGTCTCGATAGCGCCGGCCACCGCGGCCGACATCGGCCGCAATGCCGCCGATTTCGTATTCTTGCGTGAAAGCCTTGCGGCAGTGCCTCTCGCGCTGGACGTCTCGCGCAAGGCGGGAAGCCTGATCCGCCAGAACATCGCGATCGCCATCGTCTACAATGCTGTCGCCGTTCCGATCGCCATTCTGGGGCACGTTACGCCACTGATCGCAGCGATCGCCATGTCCGCCTCATCGCTGCTTGTGATCGGAAATGCTCTGCGTCTGCAAGGCTCTGCGTCGAACGCAGCGGCGCAAGATGCACGACAGGACGGGCGCCAGGGCGTCAGCCAGTTGGCACAACTCCAATGACGACCCTTGCCTACCTCATACCCGTGGCCCTCTTCCTTGGTGCCCTTGGACTGGGAGCCTTTCTGTGGGCGTTGAGAAGCGGTCAATACGAAGATCTCGATGGAGCCGCCGAGCGGATCCTGATCGACCGGGACGACAAGCCGCAGGGCTGACTCCGACGGTGCCACCCAAGGCGCCGATGCGGATGGGGCTCCGGAAAATGACCCAGATCAAAGCGCGCAGCGCATAGATCTGGATAGTCAAGGATAGATATCCGAGGAGCGAACATGCGAGCCGAAGCCATAATGACGAAGCCGGTCGTCGGCATGGACCCGGCCGCATCGATCGCCGAGGCGGCCGAACTGATGCTCTCAAAAAAGATCAGCGGCTTCCCCGTCATTCGCAGCGACGGCATGCTGGTAGGGATCGTCAGCGAGGGTGATTTCCTGCGTCGGGGAGAACTGGGCACGCAGCGCAAGCGCCCACGCTGGCTGGAATTTCTCGTCAGCCCTGGAAAGGCGGCCGATGAATATGTCCGCACCAATGGCCGGCGGGTTGAGGAGGTGATGTCACAGGATGTCGTCACGGCATCCCCTGACTCATCGCTCGCCGAGATCGTCGAGCTCATGACACGCCACCACGTCAAACGCATTCCGGTCGTCGACGATGGGAAAGTCGTCGGCATCATCACCCGCTCTGATCTTCTGCGGGCATTGCTCAGCGTCCTTCCGGACAGGGCTGCTACGGTCATCGACGACGAACAGATCCGTCAGAGCATCATTGCCGAGCTTATGGCGCGGAAATGGGCCGGCAGCGACTTGATCGACGTGATGGTCAACGAGGGCGTGGTGAAACTCAGCGGCGCTATCTTCGACGAACGCGAGCGCCAGGCAGCCATCGTCGCCGCCGAAAATGTCGCCGGCGTCAAGGCTGTCAGGGATGATCTCTTTTGCGCCGATCCGCTGTCCGTCATCCTTGTTTCGTAGCTGCTGGACGTGCCCGACGGGCTTAGCGTTGCAAACTGTCGGCCCCAGGATCAATATCGCTCGCTCGATAGCGAATGGTCGAGAATGACGACATCACCAGCCGAGGGGCCAGTGCCAACGGGTTCCGATGCTGGGCTTAAGATATGGTCCGCAACTAGGAGAGGTCTGCGCTTTCAAGCGCCCCAAAGCGGGCCATGGATTCCACAGCCCGCGAACCTCGTTGCGCGGGACCTCCGAGATGTGCGTCGCCGAAGATTGAATGAAGCCTTCGATTCAGCCTGAGCGCTCGGCGCTTTAGCGTTGTCCGGTCGCATGCTGCAGCCGCGCGATCAAGTCCCGGTTGCGGCAGTAGTCTGGCGGACTATCGGCTTGCTGGTGTTCATCGAGCCAAATCGAGCATTCATCTTGGTGGCCACAGGAACGGCAGCGGTCCACCGCCCGGTTGGTGACGGCTGCATGGTCGGGTACGACTTTCAACTGTCTGTCGACGCCCAGCTTCCGCATCATGCGGTCCATCAAGACGGTCCTGGCATCAACTGAAATCAGGTAATCGAGAAAGGTCATGCGGATCACTCCTGCCCACTGGCCATCATTTCCATATTGACGGTCGGCTCGCGTTGATCTCGATCAACAGGCGGCATCGTTGCCAATGCCTGAGCCTAAACGGGAGCTGGGGACGCTAGACCTTTGCGACAAGACGGTCGAGAAATGGCCGTTGACCGACAACCAACTTGTCCGGACCAATAGGCGACGTCGTCTGGCCAGACGGATCGCCGGTCGGCTTCGCCTATCATCAATACGACATGAAGCGGCTAATGCCGCTCTCTTCGATCAGCGTGCGGGTCACGCCGCCAAACGCCCATTCCCGCAAGCGGCTATGGCCGTAGGCGCCCGAGACGATGAGGTCCGCATGGATCGAGCGCGCGAATGTCAGTAACCGGTCGCCGTCGGCTTCGCCGGCCAACATCTCGGTTCGTGCCATGATGCCGTGATGTTCCAGAAAGACCGCGACATCGGCAAGGCTGTCGCGAATGCTCTCGTCGCGATCGGTATCGATCGTGGCGACCACGACTTCGCTAGCCTTGGCCAGGAAAGGCAACGCATCAGCCATCGCCCGCCGTGCCTCCCTGGTGTCCTTCCAGGCAACCAGGACAGTTTTTGCAAGGACGTGTTCGCCATTGCTCGCGGCGACCAGGACCGGACGGCCGGCACCGAGTGCAAGGCTGCCGATATCCACGGCGCGAAAGACGTTGTCTCCATCCCTGCCACCGGTGACGATGAGGTCGGCCGCCCTGGCCGAAACGCTGAGGAACCGAGTCGGGCCGCAGACGGCTTGGCCCCATTCGCTAAAGATCGAAGCAGGAACCAGCCTCTCGAACTCGGCACGCAGTTCGGCAAGCCGTTTCTCGATTTCCGTTCGCTGGATCTGCATGATCTCGCCTTCGTAGACCATGCCGTCGCCTGTCGCGACCAGGGGCGGGACATCCGCTGCCGCCAAGCCGATAAGACGGGCTCCAAATCGTTCCGCGAGTTCGATCCCCACCCTTATAATAGGTGCAGGAGGCCCATCGACGGCGAGGTTTACAATGATTGACTTGTAGGACATTGCCGGGCCTTTCGCTGAAACGATGGAATGCGTGATGAATTGCATTCGCCAGCGTCTGATGCCTTGATGCGCGTCAAAGACCCGCCAATCGCATCCGCATCCGAAAAAGTCGGGCTCGATCCGTTTTTGCGTGTATGGAGACAAGTGATAGGTAGCCTTCGTTCAGGCGTCTCGAACCCAGGGATCTCAGGTGAGTCAGGACGAAGCGCTTATTTTGTCGACCGGCGGGACGATGCTGAAATCAGTTTTGTCGCAAATGTTCGAGCAGGCTCCGGGCTTCATGGCTCTGATGCGTGAGCCGGATCATGTCTTCGAACTGACCAATGCCGCCTACCAACGGCTGATCGGCCACAGGCGGGTGATTGGAAAATCGGTGCGCGAGGCCCTTCCCGAACTCGAAGGCCAAGGGTTTTTCGAACAGCTGGACCATGTGCACAAGACTGGCGAGCCCTATAGGGGCCAAGGCGTGAAGGTCGGCCTTCGCAACATCGACGACGGGCCGATTGAAGAGCGCATCCTGGATTTCGTCTATCAGCCTATCAAGGCCGACGATGGCCGTATCACCGCGATCTTCATTGAAGGCACGGATGTCAGCGAGCTCTCCTTTGCGAACGCCGCGCTTCGGCTGCGTGAGGACCATTTGCGATCGATCCTGGCTACAGTGCCAGATGCAATGGTTGTCATCGATGAGCAGGGCGACATCCAATCCTTCAGCACCGCTGCCGAGGCTCTGTTCGGCTACCAATCAGGCGAAGTCATTGGTCAAAACGTAAAAATGCTGATGCCTTCGCCCTACCGCGACGAGCATGATGCCTATCTGCTTCGCTACCTGACGACGGGAGAGCGCCGGATTATAGGGGTAGGCCGCACCGTCACCGGTATGCGCAAGGATGGCTCTATCTTCCCGATGGAGCTTTCCGTGGGCGAGATGCATCCCGGAACCGGGCGCTTCTTTACCGGCTTTTGCCGCGACCTGACCGAACGCCACCGGGCTGAAGCAAGAATCCAGGAGCAGCAGCAGGAACTGCTGCACATGGCACGGTTTACCGCACTCGGCGAAATGGCCTCAACGCTTGCACATGAGATCAACCAGCCGCTTACCGCCATCACGAACTACCTCAAGGGCAGTCGTCGGCTGCTCGATAAGAGCACGGAAGAGAACGCGCCCATGCTGCGGGATGCCGTGGAAAAGGCAGCTGAGCAAGCCCTGCGGGCAGGAGACGTCATTCGTCATCTGAGGGAATTCGTCGCACGAGGCGAAAGCGAGCGTCAGGTCGAACGATTGCCGGCACTGATCGAGGAAGCCTCGTCCCTGGCCCTGGTTGGTGCCAGGGAGATAAATGTCCTCGTCAGCTACAAACTTGACCCCGCCGCCGAACTTGTCTTGACTGACCGCATCCAGATTCAGCAGGTTTTGCTGAATCTCATGCGCAACGCGGTGGAGGCCATGCAGGACGCGCCGCGCCGCGAGTTGCAGGTCACAACTGTCGCCCGGGATGACGGGATGGCCGAAGTGAGCGTGATCGATACGGGCGCAGGCCTCGCGCCGGAGGTCTCGGCCCAGCTTTTCCAGCCATTTGTCACCACCAAGAAGCAGGGCATGGGTGTCGGGCTCTCGATTTGCCGCACCATCGTTGAATCGCATGGCGGTCACATATGGGCAGAGGCAATACCGACCGGCGGAACCGCTTTCCGGTTTACCCTGCGCATCGTGGAGAAAGAAGAGGTCACAAATGGCCAGCAGTGATCTGGTTCATGTCGTCGACGACGACGTGGACGTTCGCAAGTCTCTCGGTTTTCTCCTAGGGACAGCAGATTTTGCAGTGCGCCTGCACGAATCAGCCACGGCTTTTCTATCGATGTCGACGAGTAGTCTCGACGGCTGCATCGTCACCGACGTGCGCATGCCGGGCATAGATGGCATCGAGTTCCTGCGCCAACTCAGGACCCGAGGACACACACTTCCGGTGATTGTCATGACGGGCCATGCCGATGTGGCGCTCGCCGTTCAGGCGATGAAGGAAGGCGCTTCCGACTTCATCGAAAAGCCGTTCGACGACGAGATGCTGATCGACGCGATCCGCTCCGCGTTGGCCAACCGCAACCAGGCGCCTGCGGCGCATCCACAATCCGCGGAAATCAACGGACGTCTGTCGACATTGTCGGAGCGGGAGCGGCAAGTGCTGGACGGACTCGTCTCCGGTCTGCCAAACAAGACGATCGCCTATGATCTGGGCATCAGCCCGCGCACGGTCGAGATCCATCGTGCCAATGTCATGAGCAAAATGCAGGCGAGCAGCCTGTCGCATCTCGTACGCATGGCATTGATCGTCGAATCCAGACCCTAGGGACGGTCTCCGAAGGCGTTGCCGTTGCCTGCGGCCTCCCTACCCGGCTCCCAATCGCGCCAATGGGTCGGGCGAATGTCAACACGGACGCCAGTCGCGGCGTTTTTCCAACCCTCCCGTCCCTTTGTGCAGGGAAATACGAGCGCATGCTCCCCTTCGTCATCGAAGACGGCCAGTTCGAGGTCCCGACCAAACGGTGCGTTTGAGATTGGCTCCCACATCGTCTTATCTTTGACGGAAACAGCCCGGCGCGCTTTGACCTGGATCATTTCAGGAATTGTTGAACCTCTTTCCGCAAGACGCCACCTTCCCTTGATCGTGATCAAAGACGCTCCACAGAGCGTCGGCTCACCTCGAATTGAGATAGGCCAATTGATCCGGCGCAATGCGCGGACGCCTTCAACGCTTCAGGAGGACGATGAAAACGTCAAGGAGTACCCTGATGAGCCAGATGTCCCATACCTCTTTCGCCAGTTTCAGCCACGCTGCCCAGCAGGCGCAGCAGTGGGTCAATGAGCTCGCCAAGGATCTCTGCTGGAGCGAACCGAGCGCGTGCCGCCTCTTGCGGTCCGTTCTGCACACGGTGCGGGACTGGCTGTCGCCAGAGGAAATGGCCGATCTTTCCGCGCAGCTGCCTGTTTTGGTTCGCGGCATCTACTTCGAAGGCTGGAACCCGTCGGCACCTGCGAGTGAGCGCAAGAAGCACGACTTTGTCGTCAGTGTCAGAAACAGTTTCGGCTATGATGACGAGGTTGATTTCGACGTCGCGATCAACGCGGTGTTCAAGTTGCTCGACCGCCATATATCGCATGGTGAGATCGTGCGGATCAGAAACTCGATGAAGAAGTCGCTTCGAAAATTGTGGCCCGTGGATTGACCGATGTTCCGCGACCGGGAGGACGCTGGAGTGAAGCTTGGCCTGGAGCTGAGCAAGCTTCAACTGCATCAGCCTGTTGTGCTGGCATTGCCGCGTGGCGGCGTGCCTGTCGCGGTGGAAGTGGCCAAAGCTCTCAACGCCCCTCTTGACCTGCTTATTGTCCGGAAGGTAGGCGCCCCAGGCAATCCCGAGCTGGCTGTCGCCGCAATCGTCGATGGCGACCCCGGAGAGGTCGTGCTGAATCGTGAGATCGTCGAGACCTATTCACTCGACGAAGACGCGCTACGTGTCTTGATCGCCAAAGAACGTCCCGAACTGGAACGTCGGCGCGTTGCCTATCGAGGTAAGAACAGACCGTTGTCGATCGCTGGAAAGGCCGTGATCATCGTTGATGACGGTGCCGCGACCGGCACGACCATGAAGGTCGCGATCCGCGCCCTCAAGCGTAGGTCACCACGGGAAATCATCGTGGCTGTTCCTGTTTCACCACAGGAGACTGTTGCCGAACTGGCGCGGGAAGCGGACCGCGTCGTTTGCCTTAGTCAGCCAGGACAGTTCCGCGCCTTGGGCTACCACTATCGAAGGTTTCCTCAACTCTCCGACAGCGACGTTGTCGCTGCTATGGATGAGGCTGTTCGGTCGAAAACCAGCAGGCAACACCGAAGCGGGCAACAGACCACCGGCCACGGTTCAAAAGCCGCCACGAAATCAATCCCACAGAATGACCGAGAGAAATAGGAGATCACGTCATGCTGATCCGCACGCTTTCCGCCTTGGAATGTACCAAAATGCTGACGGCCAATCGTGTTGGCCGCCTGGCGTGCGCGAAGGATGGGCAGCCCTACGTCGTACCTCTTTACTACGCTCATTCCGATGCGCATCTTTACGCGTTCTCCATGCCTGGCAAGAAGATCGAATGGATGCGAGCCAATCCGCTGGTATGCGTCCAGGTCGACGAACATGGCCAAGGCCGAGGGTGGAGAAGCGTCGTTGCCGACGGCCGATACGAAGAGTTACCGGATCGAATTGGCCACAAACTCGAACGCGATCATGCGTGGTCGATGTTGAGCAAACATACCGACTGGTGGGAGCCCGGCGCATTGAAGCCGGTCTCGCCTCCCGTTTCGGACAGCGCTCCGCACGTTTTCTTCCGGATCCTGATTGAACAGGTGTCCGGACGAGAAGCCGGCGAGTAGTCGTTCCATCGATTCGTTGCAAGAAATGGAAAGGCCCGCGCCATTCGCCCGGCCCGTTGTTACAGCCGGTGGCTTTGTTTAGGGCCCGAAAACCCCGCCGCGGCCCCACAAAGCTACTAGCCATTG
>NZ_JAMYLA010000108.1:0-8112 GCF_040317725.1 Mesorhizobium sp. M1396
ACCCGAAGCTGGTCAACTGGGTGGAGGACAATATCGAGGAGACGCTGAGCTTCTATCGGCTGCCGCTTGCCCATCATAAGCACATGAAGTCGACCAACATGCTGGAGCGGCTGAACCAGGAGATCAAACGGCGCACCCTGGTCGTCCGCATCTTCCCCAACCCGCGGAGTTGCCTGCGGCTGGTTCGGGCGTTGGCGGTGGAAATCCACGAGAACTGGCTCGAGGCGACCCGCTATCTGAACATGGATCATCTGCGCGAGCACAAGAAGGAGAGCCTGAGGGCCTTGGCCGCCTGAGCACCGTCATGTGTCCGCCGCTCCGCTAAACACGGGGGCTGCGCGACGGACACCCCGACGTCACCGCGATGCCACGCCATTTTTGCAGAACTTGACGCACACAACTGCGAATTTGTCGCGCGCGTGCCTCCCGCATGATGCGATCGGCCGCAGTAGGCCTACCGGCGTCTTGTGTTCAAGGAATGCGGCCTCCGGCGGGTTCCGCCTCGCGTTCAAATCCTGCAGTGCTTTCGAAGTCGAAGAACTGCTGAATCGCAAGTGCCGAGGCCCCGCACTGGCGCGGCGAAGGCGGAGGGCAGGAGCGCGAGCTTGCGGACAGGTATCGCAATGGGCCGATGCGTTGCACACATCCCTTTGTGTCTTCCTCGCTGCTGATGTCGATGGTCTGGTCTTATGAGCGTGAGGCCGATCAGCAAGACACAGAGGCGGGCATCCGCCGCCGTCTTCGTTACTAAAGTGCTCTTCCTTGATCCGGGGTTCAGGTCCTCCTGACCCCTGCCTCGCGGCACCGGCGGCTGCTTTTGCTTTCAATGCCCGAACACCAATGGCGACGCCAGGCGATCTCAGCGCCGCAGCATGCTACTCGATCACTCTGCAGTCAGAACAACCTTGACGCTTTGGGAGCGGTCAGCGGCGAGGCGGAAGGCCTCGGGCGCGGACGAAAGGACGCGTTCGGCGGTAACGAGCTTCAAGACGTCGACTTCTCCATCGACGATAAGAGCGACCGCGTGATTGAATTCGGCGTCGAAACGGAATGACCCCTTCAGGTTGATCTCCTTGGCCATGACGGCGTTAGCCGGTACCGGGATCTGGCCGCCCGGCAGATTGCCGACCTGGACGACGACACCGCCGCGCCGGACGCTGGCGATCGCCGCGGTGAGGCCGGCTGCGGTGCCTGAAATTTCGATAGCAATATCGAATGGTCTGTCGGCGGCAAGCGCCTTGAGTTCGACATCGCCGCCGGAAAGATCGATCGTGTGATCTGCACCCAGCCGGGTGGCGAAGGCGAGCGGCGCCTCGGCTATGTCGGCGACAGTTATCCCGCCGCAGCCTTTGAACTTGGCCGCGAGCATAGTGAGAAGTCCGATCGGCCCGGCACCGAAGAGGATGACATTCCTGTTAGCGATCGCGCCGGCTCGCGCCACTGCGTGCAGGCTGACGGCGAGCGGCTCGGCGAGCGCCGCCGCTTGATATGCCACATGCTGCGGGACCTTGACGCATTGCGCCGGCGTGGCGTCGAAGACGCTGGCGAACCCCCCTTGCATATGCGGCGTCCTGGAAGCCGAACCCATGAAGTAGATGTTCTCGCAGAGATTGGCGCGGCCTTCGGCGCATCGCGCACAGTGCCCGCACCACCGCGAGGGGTTGACCGCAACGCGGTCACCGATGGCAAGTCCGGACGCTGCTGTGTTGATCTCGACAATCTCTCCAGCAACCTCGTGACCGAGTACGAGCGGAGATGTGACGACGAAATCGCCGGTCCGCGCATGGCGAAAATAGTGCAGGTCGGAGCCGCATATGCCGCCAGCGCCGAAACGCACGCGCACCATGCCCGACGCAAGGGGTTCGAGCGGACGCTCCACCATGCGCAGGTCTTCGGGGTTGAACAACGTCGCGGCGATCACATTGCCGGTCATTTGATCAGTCCCATTTGTGTCGGCAGCCACAGCGTGATGGCCGGAATGAACGTGATCAGGATAAGCGCGACCAGCAACGGCACGAGCCAGGGCAGGATCGCCATCGTCGTGCGCTCGACCGACAGCTTGGCGATCCGCGAGAGAACGAAAAGCACCATGCCGAGCGGCGGATGCAGCAGGCCGATCATCAGGTTGAGCGTCATGATCAGGCCGAAGTGAACGGGGTCGATGCCGTACAGGACGACGATGGGCAACAGGATCGGCACGAGGATGGTGATCGCGGCGATGGTATCAAGAAAGCATCCCACCAGCAGCATCAGGATGTTGATCAGAATCAGGAACACCCATTTGTTCTCTGTCAGCGAGGTGATGAATATAGAGAACATCTGCGCCGCTTGGCTGACGGTTAGCAGCCACGCGAAGATCGACGCTGCGGTGACGATGAACAGAACCGACGCCGTCGTCTCAATCGTGTCGAAGCTGGCCTTGGCCAGCGTTGCGAAAGTCATCGTGCGATAGCGCACGAGCCCCAGAAACAGCGACCAGATGACCGCGGCCATGGCCGCCTCGGTCGGCGTGAACCAACCCATTGTCATGCCGCCGATCAGGATGATGGGCGTCATCAAAGCCATCACGGCGGAGAAGTCGAAATACCAGTCGCAGGCGATCAGAACAGCGAGAGCGATGCCGACGGAGATGTTGAGCGAGAACCCGGCGCTGACCAATATGTAGACCAGGACCGGAAAGCAGGCGACGACCAGGATCTCGAGAGACGCGGCGCCGAGTTTGCGCAGTTCGAACGGCGTGTCGGAGCCCCAGCCGCGGCGATAGGCGAAGATAGCGACCGTCACCATCATCAGCACCGTCATGACGATGCCGGGCAGGATGCCTGCCATGAACAGCGCACCGATGGAGACGTTGGCCATCATACCGTAGATGACAAAGGGCAGCGACGGCGGAAAGATCGGGCCGAGCGTCGAGGATGCAGCGGTGACGCCGACCGCCGCCTCGACCGGATAGCCGTGATCGCGCATGGCCTTGATCTCGATCGTGCCGATCCCGGCAGCATCTGCGAGGGCCGCGCCCGACATGCCAGCGAAAACTACCGATCCGATAATGTTTACTTGAGCGAGGCCGCCCTTCATCCAGCCGACAAGCGCCAGCGCGAACGAATAGATGCGCCCGGTGACGCCGGCGATGTTCATGAGATTGCCGGCAAAGATGAAGAAGGGCACGGCGAGCAACGGAAAACTCTCGACGCCGGCGATCATGCGCTGCGCGGCGATGATATCGGGCGCCACACCGTAGAAGACGAGGTAAAGCAGCGACGAGACGGCCATCGACACGGCGACGGGCACACCGATTAGCATCAGGGCGAGAAAGGCACCGATCAAAAGCAGCATCGCCTTACTCCCCCAACCCGTCGAATGCGGCGGGGCGCTCGAGCACCGAGTAGCCGCGGCGGACATTGCCGACGATCACCTGGACCGCGCGAAGCATCATCAGCGCGAAGCCGGCGAACACGGAGTAGAAGACAATGTTGCGCGGCAGGTTGATCGTGACCATCCGCTCGCGGTGGACGATCCCGACATAGCGCCACAGAAGCCAGGACATGTAGGCGAAAAAGCCGATGGTGATCAGGTTCACCGCAAGCGCCAGATAGCGCCCGACCCGCGCCGGCAGATAGTGGTAGAGCACATCGACCTGGATATGGCGCGACATGCGGGTGCACATCACGGAACCCAGAAACACGACGACGACAAGGCAGTTGATCGCGATCTCTTCGGTCCAGGCA
This sequence comes from Mesorhizobium sp. M1396, assembly GCF_040317725.1. Taxonomy (NCBI): domain Bacteria; kingdom Pseudomonadati; phylum Pseudomonadota; class Alphaproteobacteria; order Hyphomicrobiales; family Phyllobacteriaceae; genus Mesorhizobium; species Mesorhizobium sp. M1396. Next base: position 3,729 of record NZ_JAMYLA010000108.1, read on the forward strand.
TAGCTGTTGTTGAGGACATAGCGGGTGAAGAACTGCAGGAAGACGCAAAACGACATGCCCCAGAACACAGCGAGTGTCGCCCAGTCCTCGACTGCGTAGCGAGAGAGGTCGACGGGCACGGTCTCCTCCTCGAAGGCATGCGCCAGTTCTTCGGCTGTCACCGGGTTGTGAATCTCTTCAGTCATCGGCATGGCTCCGGGTTGAACGACCTGCGTTGTCATTGTCCAAACCGGTCCGGACGCATATACGCCGGACCGGTTTGCAAGCGATTACTTGATGGCGCGGATCGCCTCCCAATCTGCCTTGCGGTAGCCGAACTCCTCGAACGTCACTTTTTCCATCACGTTCTTCTCGAAGTCGGCCCGATCGACTTCGGTCACGGTCAGGCCGCGGTCTTTGAAGGTCTGAACGAGGGCCTTCTCTCGATCCACGATGATCTTGGTGGCGCGCGCGGCGGCTTCTTGCATCACTTCGGTGAAGATCGCCTTGTCCGCGTCGGAGAGCTCGGCCCAGCGCGATTTCGACACGATCGTGTTGAGATGGTCGACGATATGACCGGTCAGGGCGATGTGCTTCTGCACCTCGTAGAATTTCTTCGCATCGATCGTCGTCAGCGGGTTTTCCTGTGCCTCGACCGTGCCCTGCTGCAGAGCCAGATAGACCTCAGCGAAGGCGATCGGCGCAGTGTTGGCGCCGCAGGCGCGCGGCATTGCGAGGTAGGCAGGCACATCCGGCACCCGCATCTTCAGGCCCGCCATGTCCGCGCATTTCGCGATAGGTCGGTTCGAGGTGGTATGGCGCGTGCCGTAATACGTCGTCGCCGTGATGTGATGGCCGGATGCTTCCTCGTAGCCGGCGGTCAGTTCCTTGTATTTGTCGCTTTTAGCGTAAGCGAGCAGATGGTCGGCGTCGCGGAAGGTGAACGGAAAATAGGTCACACCGATCGGGGGGAATTCGCGCGCCGCGAAGCTTGATCCGGAAATGATGATGTCGACCGTGCCCAGGGTCAGACCCTGGTTGATATCGGCTTCCTTGCCGAGTTGGGACGCCGGGAACACGTCGATCGTATAGCGGCCGTCGGTACGCTTCTTGATTTCTTCTGCCGCCCACACGGCCTCCGTGTGGAAGGGCTCGGACGTCTCATAGACATGTGCCCATTTCAACGCCGTTTGTGCCGAGGCCGAAGCCATGGGCAGAGCGACCGTGGCGATCGCGCAGAGCAGTGCGGTATACCTTGAAAACATCTTCATTCCTCCGTGTGATTGTACCGATGACGGCCGGATCTCCTCCCGGCCGGTTCTATCCCGCAACCTCCATGGTTGCGGGGCTCTCACCGAAATTGCGTGAGAATCGAAGTTGCGACCGACGCAGATGCTCCTGCATCGCCGCCTTTGCCCCTTCCGGATCGCGCGCCGCAATTGCGTCGCGCACCGCGCGATGCTCTGCCGCGGCGGCCCGCCATGAGTCCTTGTTCTCGAAATAGCTCGAGAGACGTTCGAAATAGGGGTTCATGCGCTGGTCGAACATCTCGCCGATAAAGCGCACTAGCACCGCGTTGCCGAGGATGCCCGCCACCGTCGTATGGAATTCCCGGTCAAGCAGGATGGTGGTCGTCGCGGGCAGGCTTATGTCGTCCATCCGGCGCAGCACATCGTCCAGCAGATCGAGATCGGTCGGCCGAACCTGGAGAGCGGCTTCCGCGGCGATCGCACCCTCGATGAACTCCCGCGCCCGCAGCAGTTCGAACGGGCCTTCATCCGTTTCTGCGGCGAGTATTTCGGCGCGCGGCGGGGCAGTGACGTAGATGCCAGAGCCGACGCGAATGCGTATGCGGCCCTCAACCTCGAGCGCAATTAGCGCTTCACGGACCGTCGGACGCGAGATTCCCAACTGGTCAGCCAATTCCCGCTCCGTCGGCAGACGATCGCCAACGCCAAACTCGCCAGATCCGATCAGTTGTCTCAGTTGATCGGCGACCTGTCGATAGAGCCGACGCGGCTGAATAGCCTGAATAGGCATCGCTCCCTGCTCCCCAAGTCGTCTTTTATCTAATTTGGCGAAATTTGGTAAATTGGTCTGGCCAATTGACCTTTAATGTGTGGGCAGCACGAGTCAAGAGCGATGTAAGGGGTCTCATCGGTATCGGTGGAGCCGCACCGGCGAAGCCGCAGGCGACGCCTTCAGCAGCATCGAGGTCTTCGTCGGTTCGAACTTCAATGACACGTTCTTCAGTTCCACAACTGCCGACAATCTGAACGGCGGAGCGGGACACTCGACACTATCGATTATTCGCTGTCGGGTTCCCAGCTGTCAAACTGGTTAAGATCGCGATTCAGCGCGAGGCTGGAGTGGGATCGTACCGCAGGCATCTTCACTGAATAGAGGCCGTTCGACACCGCCGAATTCAGCGCGCCCGTGAGCAGCGTTAAGTTACCCAGCCTATGGACGACCGAATCGCGTTCCGCCTGCCGGGTCACATAGTCGCGGCATCATCATCGTCGAGTTGATCGAATCCCGCGACTGGCCAAGTCTCCCGCCGGTGTTGGGGCATGATGTGCTCGATCGTCAGCGCAGACTTGATCTCAATGTCCTCGTTCAATGCCGACCGCCTGGCCATCTCGATCGCTTCGAAGACGTATCTCAGTCGGGACTGTCGAGCCCCCTTATATTGGTCACGGCCGAGCCATGCGTTGCGCCACTCCTCGTCTGTTGGCCACCGGTCGATGTCCGATCGACGATTGGAAAGGTATGTCACCATGTCATCAATCTTGTCGCCGTCGGCCTCGCGGAGACGATCGATCAAGCCAACGAAGAGCCTGTTGTAGTTCTTGTTCGTCAGTCCGCAGATGTCGCGGCGGAGGATATAGCTTTCGAGAATGTCCAGGGCTTGGTTGATCTCGAGTACCACGCTCGGATCGGTGGCAAGGAAGATAACCAATGGCATGACAGTCAACACGTCAAACGCGTCGGCGAAGCGCCCAAAGTTGCCGATCGGGTCGTTTACGCCCTGGTCGAAAAGACGCTTTTCGATAGCGGCTGTGGCCGAGATGGACTCCAGTTCCAAGCCACCGGCGCCGACCAAGGCACATGTTGGCGGGGCTCCTGAGGTGCGGCGCCTGCGGTGCGGGAATGTCGTCAAAAGGCATGGACAAGTCCAAGCGCATTCGCATCCGCTGTTCCGCCGCGACAGAAAGCGGAACATGCTCCGATCCCAAGACCTTTTATTTGGATACGGTGAACGGCCTTACCGCCGAGTTGCGCCATCCTGAAGTGATTGCCCAGTACGTCCAGACGTACCACGAAGAACGGAAGCGGTTGGCAGCCGACACCGATGCCAGACGCACTCGTTTGGAACGACGGCTTGGAGAATTGTCTCGGGAGATCGATCGGCTAGTCAACGACATTGCCAAGGGCCATGGCGATCCAGCCGTGCTGGGACCGCAATCAACAACGCTGAATGAAGAGCGTAAATGCATCTTGACCGAGTTGGATCGGGTGCCCGCCGCGACCGGAGTGATCGCGCTGCATCCTTCGGTGCTGGCACGCTACGAGGAACAACTGAACCAGCTTCAGACAGGGCTTGCGAAGGGCATTGCTACTGGCGATTCCGAATCTGCAGAGGCGATGCGGGACTTGATCGAAACCGTCACGGTGTTTCGAGATCCATCGAGGATTGGCGGGATCGAAGTCGAAATCGCTGGGCGGCTAACAGCACTCCTAGGCGAGGAGGTATTCCCCCACGGCGTCAGAGGAGTGGGGTGAGCGGCCTGAGACATAGGTGACGTTTCGTACCGGACACATGGGTAACACTTTTGGCTTTTGGCTTTTGGCTGGAGGTGTTGATGCCGTGGAGAGAGTGTTCGGTGATGGAGGAACGTCTGCGTTTCGTTGCCCGCCTTCTCGAGGGAGAAGGCATGAGCGATGTGTGCCGGGATTTCGGGATTTCGCGCAAGACCGGCTACAAGATCTTCAACCGCTATAGGGAGGAAGGGGTGGAGGCGCTTTGCGACCGCTCGCGGCGGCCGGTGAGGTAAGCGCTTGAAATGCGAGGCCGCGCAATGAGCCGCGACTTCGCCCCCGTATCGCCTGCTATCTGGGGCTCGCGCGCCTTCCTGTCGCTACCTAGCGATGGGCGGGTGCTGATGCTCTACCTGATCTGCGGTCCCCACCAGAACAGCGCTGGGTGCTGCCGGATCAGGGAAGGCTATGCCCTGGCTGATCTCGGCTGGCAGGCCGAACAATATCGGCGCGCGCTGGCCGATGTCGTGCAGGCCGATCTCGTCATGCACGATCCGGCGAGGGACTGTCAGGAATCTTGTGCGTGAGGCCATGATGATGGAAAGGAGAATCATCGCATGGCCATTGAGAAGGAAGTACTGGATCG